>JACVJB010000099.1 GCA_015711775.1 Actinomycetota bacterium
CAAATATGGATACGCTTGTCGGGATAGGGACCCTCTCGGCTTATATATACAGCGCTTTGATTGTTTTATTCCCCACCGTCCGGATAAAACTGAATCTGCCTGATATAAATTATTTTGATGTCACAATTGTTGTTATTGGTTTTATTACCCTTGGAAAATATCTTGAATACCGCTCAAAACTCAGGACAGGCGAGGCAATAGAAAAACTTATAAATCTCCAGGCAAAAACTGCAATTGTAATACGAGAGGGTGTTGAACTTGAAATTCCTGTGGAAAGAATTACTTTTGGTGAGATAATTGTTGTAAAACCCGGGGGCAAAATTCCCGTAGACGGTACAATAACAGAAGGGCTCACTTCAATTGATGAATCCATGGTTACCGGAGAATCTATTCCGGTTGATAAAAAACCCGGATATAATGTAATAGGAGGAACCATAAATAAATATGGTTCATTTAGATTCAGAGCCACAAAGATTGGCAAGGATACGCTTCTTGCGCAGATAATTCAAATGGTTGAAGAGGCCCAGGGCTCCAGGGCACCTGTTCAAAGACTCGTTGATAAAATTTCAGGTATTTTTGTGCCCATTGTTCTTGGGATAGCATTTCTTTCAATAATTATCTGGCTTTCGGCAGGCAGCTTTTTTATGCCTTTTAACCAGGCGTTCAGATTCGGTCTTTTAAGCTTTGTCGGAGTTCTTGTAATTGCATGCCCATGTGCGTTAGGCCTTGCGACTCCAACAGCAATAATTGTAGGAGTTGGAAAAGGAGCGCAGAACGGCATACTTATAAAAAATGCCGAAAGCCTTGAAAACCTTTATAAAATAGATACTCTTGTTGTGGATAAAACCGGGACAATAACTAAAGGAAATCCTGAAGTTACAGATTTTACCATGACTAAAACAGCAGAAAGCGGTGATTTTCGTGATTCGAGTAACGGCAAGAAAGATAATAATATAAAGACAGGCACTTTAAATTCTGAAGAAGCGTTTGCTGTACTTGCCTCACTTGAAAAAAAATCCGAACATCCGCTGGCCCATGCGATTGTTGAAAAAGCTGAAAGCAGGGGGCTGAATTTTGTTGAAATAAATGATTTTAAAAATTTTGAAGGCAGGGGCATTAAAGGCAAATATAACGGCGTAATATATTTTGCAGGCAATATGAAACTAATGGACGAATTTAATATTAAATACAGCAGCCGGATGATTCGGGAAATGACCTTTCAAGGTAAAACTCCTGTATTTTTTTCAAATGAAAATGAGGTCATCGCTGTAGCGGGAATTGCAGACAGCCTGAAAGAAAACAGCAGGTCTGCCGTTGAAAAACTCCGAAAGCTTGGAATAAAGGTTGTGCTTCTTTCCGGTGACAATAGAAATACTGCAGAATACATTGGCAGACAGGCCGGCATAGACAGTATTTTTGCAGAGGTGCTTCCAGGCCAGAAGGCTGAAAAAATTAAAGAGCTTCAGGACAGCGGCGCAAAAGTTGCAATGGCCGGAGATGGGGTAAACGATGCCCCCGCGCTTGCCCAGGCTGATGTTGGGATTGCAATGAGCACAGGTACAGATGTAGCAATAGAATCAGCAGATATTGCTCTTCTTGCAGGCGACATATCAAAAATACCCCAGTCAATTTTGCTTTCAAGACAAACTATGCGCACTATTAAGCAGAATTTATTCTGGGCCTTTATTTATAATATAATCGGCATCCCGCTTGCGGCAGGGCTTTTTTACCCGTTTTGGGGCATTCTTTTAAACCCGGTTTTTGCGGGCCTTGCCATGGCCTTTTCAAGTGTGTCAGTGGTACTGAATTCATTAAGATTAAAGTTTACAAAGTTACAGGTTAAGTGATTATGTTATGCAAAAAAAAGGCTGCAAAAGCAGTAAAATGGATTATTTAATAATTGGTGCAGTTTTTTATATGTTTATTAATAACAAATTGTAAATTCATAGAGCTTTATAAATGAAAGGGAAAAAAAGGGTTAATTTATGGTTGTAAATAAAAAATCAGTAAAGAAGGACTCACTGTTAAACTTAAAGAAAGCAAAGTCACACATTGAAAAAATTATCAGCATGGTTGAGGAAGACCGTTACTGCATAGATATAATGCAGCAGAATCTTGCAGTCATAGGGCTCTTAAAATCTGCGCACCTTATCCTGCTTGATAACCACTTGAGGCACTGCTTCAGTAATGCTATAAAGTCAGATAATCTTTTAAAAAAAGAAGAGATGATTGACGAAATCCTTAAAGTTACAAAACTTGCAAATAAATAAAAAGCAGGACGACTTACTTGCCTTCATATTCTTTCTGCCAGACAGGATCAAATAACTTTGCCAGCTTTTTATCATATAAAGTCATTTTTTCATAATACTTCGGGTCCTTTAATATCATGGCCGCTGAATCGTCCTGAGGCTTGCCATTGAATTTTTTCACAAATTTAACGAATTGCTCATAATGGTCCCTGTATGGGCATGGCGTTAAAAGATTTCCTCGTAGAGTGGAAGTGCCGGTCATGTTGCCGGAATTTTTCCTGCCGTGTCCCTGCTGCTTCTGCCAGTCTCTAATTGAGCTTAAAAATGGGCTGTTCCATATATCGGCCAGGCCGCCGCCGCTACTGTAAATATCCGCAATATTTCCTGCCGAATATGGCGTACAGACGCATGGCATTACATTTCCGTTCCAGTCTATATGCAGATAACCGCCTCCCCTGCCTGCTGCAATGCATCCGTTGACCAGTGTGCCGTGGTTCCAGAAATCAAGCAGGAAAAGTTTTTTATCCTCTATTATTTTCCAAATAAGCTCTCTGAACTCAAGTCTCTGTCCGGGTGTGGGCATAAGGTCAAAGTCCGCGTTTCTTCCCATGGGAAGATACTGGAAATAAAAACCATAAAAAGCGCCCATATTGTTAAAAAAGAAATCCAGGAACTCTTCAGTAAGTACGCTGGCGCAGTTATTGCGGTTAACAGTTACAGAAATACCAAAAGGTGAGCCTGCATCTTTCATTAAATCCATGGCTGCAATCACTCTGTCAAAAACGCCTTTACCTCTTCTTTTATCAGTCTCAGCTCTCATTCCTTCTGCAGAAAAAGCTGGCGTTATGTTTGCGCAGGCTGCAATTCTTTCTGCCGTTTTTTTATCTATTAATGTTCCGTTTGTAAAAGCAAGGAAAAGCAGGTCAGGATTTTTACTGGCTACATCCAGTATATCCCTGTTATGCGAGCGCCAGGCAAAAGGCTCGCCTCCGCTAAATACCACAAGCTTTATGCCCCATAAATTTTTTGCATCTGATATTATTCTGTCAATTATTTCCCAGGACAGTTTTGAGCCGCCGGCACTGGAAGCTGCATAGCAGTCAGCGCATTTTAAATTGCACGCGTGTCCGGGGCTTATAACAAGTAAAAACGGAGGGTCCGTATGGTTTTGCATATAAAACTTTTTTACAGGGCCCTTTCTTTTTGCAGTGCTTAGCAGGGCATTTGCCCATAGCATAAGTGTGGCTTTGGAAATATCCTTTTTAATAAAGCCTTTTTCAATACTTCTGTTAATAGAGTTTACTGCTGCAACGGCCATTGCTTTCTTTTCATTCTGTATTGCAGCGTTTGAACCGGAAAAAGAATTCTTTCCGCCTGGCTTTAAAAAAAAGACAACAAATTTTTCAAAAAGGCTAATTATTGCTTTCCTGAATATTCTGCTGTACAGAAGATTAACGGTAATTTTATACAGTAAATTACTCATAATATTTAATAAAAAAATAATAAAAAAATTACTTTTTCTTTGCTCAAAGTAGAAAATGTCCTAAAAAAAGAGTAACGCCCCCTTGATACACATCCGTATTTCTATCATTGGTTAATTGCTGCAGAGGCAATCAGTCAATAAAATTATTATCAAAACTGCCTGAATTATTAAGAACCCAGTTTATTGAAAGGCCTCTTCTTGCAAGATATTTTCTTACCTGAGTTTCATTGCTCATTCTAAGGTTATTATAATTTTCCTGGGAACTGTCTTTCCAGACTCTGTGGGAAAAAAGCATGCTTATCGCATTTTCTATTAAAACCCAGTTTTGCCCGCTGATTTGGCGCAGAAGTATTTCCTTTCTTTCATTTTCATCAAAAAGCTCAAGAATAGCCGCTGTTAAATCTTTTAATATCGCGCACACTGCTTTAAAAGAACCGTTAAGAAATATTCTTTCTGAAATTCCGTGGTTTTCATCGTTAAGGTCCGGCGACCACATATCTTCAAGAGCATAGGGCACAAAAAAGTTCAAAAACTTTACAGAATTGATTCTTTCAAGTTCCCGCAGCCTGTCAGACTGGCTTATATCAATTGAAAGGGGAGGGCTTGTAATAAATTTTTTAAAAAATGACGCTTTCAGCCTTCCAACAGTAAGCGGGCATCTGGAATCGGTGTTGTATTCTGCAAGATATTTTTTCAGTGCGTTTTGCTCATCTTCCAGGATACTGTCGTAAATATTGCTTTCAATCATATTGAGCGCTTCGGATTTTTTTCTGCCCCTGCTTACAAGATACGAAACAAATCCTGATTCAGATTTGCTGCCTGCAAGCTCCATATATTCTTTCCATTCCTCTTCAAAAATACTTGCCCATTTATTTATCAAAACTGATATGAAAAACGGCATCTGGCGAAGCTTATCGTGGGCCACAAGGTTTGTTTCTTTTAAGGTTTTAATTACAGGATCGATATATATTTTACATTCTATTTCTTTTCGTCCTGCCCAGATTTGAGCAGCAGCCTTATGCTGGCCGTCAAAAAGATAAACATGTCTGCCGGAAAGTCTGCACACAGAAGGAGTTAACTGGCTGTTTACAAGCAGGTGTCTGTAAAGATCCCACAGTCTTTTTATCTCAAGCGGCCTTGGCTGGAGCTCAATGTCATTATTTATATATGAGAGCGGCAGGACTGCATAAAAGTATTGAAAACCAGTGGCTGGACAGATAGAAAGTGGTATTGTCCAGTTTATTTTGTCATCTGGCAGCTTAATGATAACTGTGCTTTTATTGTTGTCTGTCTCATAATATATTGTCTTTTTTATGTTTTCGTTACCGAGCTTCAAAGACAGTACATCATCAAGCTTGCTTATGCTGCTACTGTTGAAAAACTCCTCCATCTCTTTATACGCTCTCAGCTCCATAATTGATAGCTGGCCAAGCTCCCTGTGGTGTTTCCTGCATACTGTTGCAATACCGTTTAGCTGCAAATCTTTACCGGAATTAAAAGGGGTTAAATGATGATATTCAATATCTGCATCGCTTTCAATCGGAAGTTCATCAACAGCACATATAATTCTGTTACCAGACATATTCCTTTTATTAATAATATCCTTTTCTTTTTTACCGGGTTCAAGATGAACAGACAT
>JACVJB010000100.1 GCA_015711775.1 Actinomycetota bacterium
TATTTTAATATTTTTAAAAGATTTCAGTCTTATCAGATGCTTATCACCAGAAACAATATAGTTGCAGTCTGCTTCAACTGCACATTCAAGAACTTTATCATCATCAGGATCATCTTTTAAATAATGAACTTTTTCAGCAGGTTCTATAGTAGTGCAAAACTCTATAATATTTTCTATAAATACGCTAATTTGCTTTTTATCCCAGAGAAACTTATCTTTTAGTTTAGCCTCTATTTCAGTAATAATATCAGCACTTATAAATACCTCAATTTCTCTAAACCGGCAAATTTTTAATATTTCTTCACAAACTCTTCCGATAATAGCAGCAGAAATATATACATTTGTATCGAGTACTATTTTCAAACCATCTCCTTATTTTTCATGCAATATCTTATCTATATCCTGCTCATCTTTTATTTTAAGTTTCCTTGCGGTCTCATCACCCCACTGCCTTATCCTGGACCAGTTTCGGTTTGCAGAATATTGCCTGAAAGCTTCCCGCACCAGTTCACTCTTTGTCCTGTTTTCCTGCAATGCTATATCTATAATTTCATCATAGAGCTCTTTACTTAACGAGATATTTAAAATCTTTGTAGTTCTTGGCATAAAACCCTCCATTTTATCAGTAATACTTATTGTTACTCAATAAATTTAATATAATTGTTTTAAAATTTCAATGTTATTATTTTTTTATTTAAAATCGTGATTTTATATATTTATGTATATATATATTTACATAATAAATAAAAATGATATAATTGCAATAAAAATATTATAATTATATAAATTAGATAGCTTCTTTTTAGCAAAAGTGAATGAAATTAAAATTATTAATTGAACTAATAATATGAACCCAGCTATTGCAAAACAGATAATTGAAGATAAATTAAACGGTATGCATGATAGCATAATCGGCAATAAATATAATGTTAATTTAAAATTTATAGAAAAAGTAATAACTGAGCATACCGGAGTTAATATAAGTAATCCTTCCTTAAAAAAAACGGGAAGTAAAAACCTCTCTCCTAAAAATTTTGAACTTGAAAAAAGCACTGTCTGGAGCTTTAAATCAAGGGGAAACTGGGCAACACATAACGGCAACTACCGGGGTAACTGGTCCCCGTATATCCCCCGAAACATTATCCTGAGATACTCAAATGAAGGCGATGTTGTGCTTGATTATTTCTGTGGCGCAGGCACAACTGCCATTGAGTGCAAACTTCTCAACAGGAACTTCAAAGGCTTTGACATTAACAGATCAGCAATAGAGCTGACAAAGAAAAACCTGGAATTTGGCTGTTCTGCACTTTTTAAACCTTGTATTACTGCAGATGTTGGCGATGCAAGATATTTAAATATAGAGAGTGACTCCATTGACCTTATATGCGCCCATCCTCCATATTCAAATATAATAAACTATACGACGGATAGTCCCGGTGACTTATCGGGTCTTGAAGTTAATAGTTTTTTGGAGGAAATGGATAAAGTTGCAAAAGAAAGCTTCAGGGTTATAAAGAAAGATAAATACTGCGTAATTCTTATTGGGGATATGCGCAAAAACAAGAATGTTGTACCTCTGGGATTTTTGGTTGCCGAAAAGTTTATTAGCAATGGTTTTGTGATTGAAGAAATGATTATAAAGCGCCAGCATAACTGTAAAACCACCGGGTTCTGGTATAAAAACAGCATTAAATATAATTTCCTGCTTCTTGCCCACGAATACCTGCTGGTATTTAAAAAGCAGGGAAAAAGAAATAATAAAAAACCTGCACTGGATAAAGATATGCCCAGCGGTTACAGCGTAAAAGCAATAAAAAAGCTCATAAATAAAGACATCTGTCTTGAAGCAAAAACAGTGTGGGTTTTTTCACAACAAAACTGGCTGGGAGATGCTGTATCAAACTTGGTAATGCGATACTCCGGCAATAGTTATAATATAATTAATGGTTCTAATTTAAAGCCTGTAAAGAATAAAAAACATAATTTAATAATTTTGTCGGACCAAAATTACTTAAAAGAGGACATGGACAGTTTATTGCAGGCATTGGACCATGATGGCATACTTGCAGTTTTCTGTGAGGATAAAAGACTTAAAAACGGGCTTATATACAGCCCTGCAATGGAAACTGAGAAATCACTCAGGGGCCACAAAAACCTTAAAATAAAGGAAATTATTGTAGTGGCACATAATGGTGGTAGAAATAAAGACTTACCCACAAATGATTTTCTTGAAATTAACCATAAATACATTCTTATTTATAAAAAAACTTGAAATATTTTACCTGTTTATCTTTACCTTTCCTTATAAAATTTTATACTGTGTATAAATAATTCAATGCTGCTTATATGCTATAATTTTAAGTATGGAAAACCAGGAAATCTTTAACAGCAGTTACGGAGCTGAGCCCTTTTTAAAATGGGCCGGAGGTAAAAGGCAGCTTCTTTCTTCAATAAAAGAACATCTTCCAAAAGAATTTAAAAACTTCCTGGAGCCTTTTGTGGGTGGTGGGGCAGCTTTTTTCCATTTGTTCAATAATGGTTTTCTAAAAAATAATATAACTCTTATTGATAATAACCCTGAACTGATTAATGCTTATATTACTGTGAAAAATAATGCGGAAGAGCTGCTTTTACTGATTGAAGAGTTAAAAAAAAGTTATTTAAAAAACCCGCATGATTTTTATTATGAATTGCGAAACTGGGACAGGCAAGATAAATACGTGAAAAGAAGCAGTGTTGAAAGAGCCGCAAGAAATATTTTTAAACATAACATGCTTTAATGGGCTTTACAGGGTTAATAGCAAAGGATTTTTTAATGTACCCCTGGGAAGGTATAAGAATCCAAATATTTTTAACAGGGGAAATATACTGTCTGTATCAGAAGCTCTAAAAAAAGCAGATATTTTCTGTGATGATTTTTCGGTTTGCTTAAAAATAGCTAAAGCCGGTGATTTTGTTTATTTTGACCCTCCTTATTTTCCCATTTCAGGCACATCCTGTTTTACAGGATATACAAAAGAGGAATTCGGGACAGAAGAGCAGAAAAGGCTGAGGGACACTTTTGCCAAACTGTCATGCAGGGGATGTTTTTTGATGCTCAGTAACTCAAACGCAGATTTTATTAAAAATCTGTACAAGGATTTTAATATTTATGAAGTTAGCGCCAAAAGATTTATAAACTGTGTTTCTGAGGGACGTGGCCCTGTTAAAGAGCTTCTGGTTACAAATTATTAAAGGGTACCTTTTTATTATTTTATAAAAACTTAGAAGCTTAAGATAAAACCTATTAAGTGCTTATCAGGACATTAATCCTCCTCCACCCTCATATCTTCTGGTTTTTGCAGATTCCCAACCGGTCTGACCTAAAATACTTATAGATTTAGGGGGATTAAGTTTTATAAAGTCTTTATCTCTTGGATCACAAACATTAACAAAAGGGCAAACTTTAAGTCCCGGCAATAAAGCATCTGTTCCGCTAACAAATTGACTCTTTTCTATACAAATATCACCATGTTCGTCCATGCAGGGTAACATTTTCTTTATTGCTTTTGCTTGGGATTTGATACCATCAGCATAACAAATCTGGCAAGTTTTATTCCTGCTTGAGTGCCATTTAAACTGATGTTTTTTAGTTTCACATTCAAATATAATCAAAGATTCTCTACAAAACTCCCTACCTATTACTCTATATATTAAATAGTCCATCAGAATTGGACTTTCTATACATTTATCAGGGTGTTTTTCAAACCAGATATCCCAAACCGTCTTCCATGCTTTAGAATTATAATCATCTATTAAAGAATATTGGTAGCAAAAAATATCCAATAGACTGCTTAAATTTAAATCTTTATGACAGTTTAGATTTAAGTCTTTCAGGATCTGATTGAAAAAAATGCTAAAATTTTCCATTTATCTCCTCAGCTATTAAGATAATGATTTATGATAGTAAGAATATATACCAATTAAAAATATTTTAAATTAAAAATCTTGAAAAAAGCTGCCCATCTGGTATTCTATTTTATAACTGATAATTCTGTCCGCAGCATCTGAAGTATTTTTTGCCGCTTCCGCACAGGCAGGGCGAGAACTGGTTAAACTTCAAAAGTTTTTCACCTTTTTTCGTTGGAATATATAAATTATCAAAAATATGCAGGGGCAGTGGTTGGTCTGTGATTAGCTGTGCCTCATAATACGTGTGCCCACGGTTTTGCCAGGTTCTTGTATTATTATAAACATCAATTATAAGCGGGCCTATATCATACAGCTGCGAATCACTTGAAAATACAACCTTGTGCCTTTCAAATTCGTCAATAATAGACTGGAAAGATTCTTCCAGTGAGCAGGCAAGCTCAATATCATCAATTAAATCATTTACTGTATTATCATCCCCGCACATATTTTTAATTATATAATCCTTCAGTCTTTGAAGCTGGGGCGTAGTTTC
The DNA here is from genome assembly GCA_015711775.1 of Actinomycetota bacterium. Taxonomy (GTDB): domain Bacteria; phylum Actinomycetota; class Humimicrobiia; order Humimicrobiales; family Humimicrobiaceae; genus VGAZ01. The sequence goes on from JACVJB010000100.1 coordinate 4,445, forward strand.
ATAATAACCATAATCTTCGTATTTTAAAAACTTATCCTTTGGCGGCAAATAATAGGAAATCCCATTACTGTCTCCTAAAAGAAAATCAAGCTCTTCAAAATTATCGCCACCATAATAATCACTTGCTAAAAAATCCTCTTCCATAAAAAACGGCTGCTGTCTTGACATAATATCATCAAGCAACTCTTTCAACTCTTTCTGGTTTAATTTTTCTTCATTGTAATGATTAAATATTTCCACAAACTTTTTCTTTTTTAATACTCCATAAAGATTCAGACAAATAGTTAAATACTGGTGTATTGTTTTATAGCGTTTATATTTTTTATGAAATACCAGATTATCTATTTTACTGTAGATTTCTTTTATCTCATCGGGAATGAGAAAATATATTTTACCATCAGTGTAAAATGAAAAAATTATATATTTTTCCTGTAGGTATCCGGTATCCCCAAAGGCAAGAAAATTATTCTGTATATTGTCTTTTTGCAGAAGCTCTTTAAAAGTTTCAAGCTCGTTATCTCTTACCAGCAGCATGGCATTTTCTATCCTGTCTTTATCCTGTATTATTTTAAGGGACTCGTTTATCAGAAAATCTTTATCAACAGTTTCGTAATTAAAATCCAGTTCTCATCAGACGCTTTGTTAATAATAACATCAGCGCTGATGCCTCGCGCTTGATCATAAACTGAAAATACTTCGTATCCTTCTTCTCTCAACCAATCTGCTACTCTAGTACCAGTACATTCATCTACTAAAAAACGCATTGTTACTCATATTTTAGACAGACATTGGCATAAAGGTCGTATTTTCAAGAGATTGAGCAGCAAACAATAAACAAGCTCTAATATCTTCCTCCTCCACACCATTGTATTCTTCTAAAATCTCCGCTACGGATGCACCGTGTGCCAATAGCT
>JACVJB010000101.1 GCA_015711775.1 Actinomycetota bacterium
ATTATTTTTAAGTATGCCAGCAGCAACCCGTAAATCAGAAAGCCTTCCGTTTGTGCATGTACCGATAAGCACCTGGTCCAGATTCACTTTGCCTACTTCACTCACAAATACTGCATTATCCACCGTATGGGGCTTTGAAATCATAGGTTCTATAACACTGCAGTCAATATTTATTATTTCTTCATACTTTGCATCTTTGTCAGGGCCTATTTCACTATAACAGTTTTCCCTTTTCTGTTTTCTGAGATAATCTGCCGTTTTGCCGTCTGTGGCAAACATGCCTGCTTTGGCGCCTGCCTCAACAGCCATGTTTGAAATCGTAAGCCTTTCTTCCATTTCAAGATCGCTGCTTACGCTGCCTGAGAATTCAATGGATCTGTAAGTGGCTCCATCAGCAGTGATTTTTTTAATTAAGTATATTATAAGGTCTTTAGCATATACGCCCTTATTAATATGGCCCTCAAAATTAACTTTAATTGTCTGCGGAACCATAAGCCATGTCTTTGCAATGGCAAAACCTACAGCAATGTCCGTGGATCCCATACCTGTTGCAAACGCTCCAAGCGCTCCTGCGGTACATGTGTGCGAATCTGCGCCAATTATAATATTACCTGGACATGCATAATGTTCGGCAACTACCTGATGACAAACCCCACCGTTTATATCACTAAGAACAGCGCCACTTTCATTTGCAAAATTCCTAAGCACCGCTTGAGAGTCTGAAAGTTCTTTTCTGGGGCTCGGGGCGCCGTGATCGATAAAGAATATTGATTTTGAAGGATTTGCAACATTGTCAAAACCCATTTTCTTTAACTGGCTTACAGCAAGCGGTCCAGTTCCATCCTGCGCAAAAACCACATCTACATCAACAACAGCAATATCACCTGCCACCAGATTTCTTCCGGAATGCTGGCTTAAAATTTTTTCAGCAATAGTTTTTCCCAAGTGTCCTCCTGTTTTTATTTTAAAATGCTTTTTTAATTATAAAATCTGTCATTCATCTGTTTCTAAAACATGTATTTGATTTTTCTTATTTTCAAGATAGTCCTTATAAACATACATGAGCTCTTTGTCAAACAAAGGCCTTTTAAGATCTACAGACATCCCCCTTGACATTGCAAGCAGCTCATTTGCTTCATTTGAGGTCAGGTCTATGCCAAATTCCTTGAACTTGTGAAGAATTGTATGTGAACCCGAGTGCTTGCCTACCACCAGCTGTCGCGTAAGCCCGACTTCTCCCGGTTCAAACACTTCATAATTCCTTGGATTTTTAAGCACACCGTCAGCGTGAATACCGGATTCATGGGCAAATACGTTTGTGCCTACAATCGCTTTCCACACAGGTATTGCCCTTGCAGAGGCTTTTGCCACATATTCTGAAATTTCCCTGAACTTTGAGGTATCTATGCCAAGATCAACTTCTTCAATATACTTTAAAGCCATAACTATTTCTTCAAATGCAGCATTGCCTGTGCCTTCACCTATGCCGTTTATACTTGTAACAAGGCTTAAAGCGCCTGCCCGCACTGAAGCCAGAGCATTTGCGCTGGCCATTCCAAAATCATTATGATTATATACCTCTATAGGAAAATCAACCGTATTTAGAATCGTACTGACCAGCATGAATGTCCTGAAGGGGTCAAGCCTTGAGACAGTATCACAAATCCTGAATCTGTAGGCCCCTCTTTTCTGAGCCAGATACAGCACTTTCAACAAAAACTCCAGGTCTGTCCTTGTTGCATCCTCAGCGCTTATTACAAAATCCAGATTACTGTGTTTTGCTTCACTAATTGTTTCCCTGAGCTGGTTTAATACCCATGTCCTGTTTTTACCGTATTTTACTTTTATGTGAAGATCAGATGTGGAGATATTTATTATTATATTTTTTATGCCGCATTCAGCAGCATAGGCAATATTTTCAGGAAAAGCTTCACAATAAGTAAAAAGTTTTGCCTTAGGTTTTGTTGCGACAATTTCCCTGATAATGTCTCTTTCAATCTCGCCTATTGATGGAGTGCCAATCTCTATCTCGGGCACGCCTATTTCATCAAGCAATTTTGTAATCCTGAGCTTTTCATGCTTGGAAAACACAACTCCTGCAGCCTGCTCGCCATTTCTCATTGTGGTGTCAATGATATTAATAAATCTTTTATCTTTTGCCTCCGCAGTCATTTATTTTCCCCCTTTACTTTTTGTATCGCCTTTGTAGGATTTGTATGCATCTACAATTTCACTGTCAAAAAGCGCCCTTTTTAATGCAAGGGATTTTTCCCTCATCATCTCGGATAATTCAACTGCATCCTTCTCATCTATATTGTAACCAAGGTCTTTTAATTTTAGCGTCAACGTATTTACTCCGCTGCTTTTGCCAATTATCAGTTTTCTTTCAAGCCCGACATCCTTCGGGCCGAAAAGTTCAAAAGTTGTGGGATTTTTAAATACTGTTGAAGCCCTTGTTTCACTTTCATAAACAAAAATGTTTGAACCCACAACAGGTTTCCATGCAGGAATAAACCTTCCGCTTGCGGCAGCGACGTATTCTGAAAGTTCCCTGAATAAATGAGTATCCATACCAAGATCCACGTTTTCAAGATATTTGAGCGCCATGACAAATTCTTCAAAGGAAGCATTTCCGGCTCGCTCCCCGAGTCCGTTTATTGTAGTATTTACATATGTCGCTCCTGCTTTTATTCCTGCAATAGCATTAGCAATAGCCATTCCAAAATCATTATGCGTGTGCATTTCAATGTCTATGCCGATTATTTCAACAATTGTCCTTACGCGCATAAAAGTCTCAAAAGGATCAAGTATGCCAAGCGTATCGCAGTAACGCATCCTGTCGGCGCCCACTTCTTTTGCAGTACGGGCAAACTGCAGCAAAAACTCCATGTCAGACCTTGATGCGTCTTCAGCATTTACAGAAACATACAGGTTATATTTCTTAGCATAATCAACTGCAGTTTTTACGCTGTCAAGAACCCATTCACGACTTTTCCTGAGCTTATGCTCAATATGTATATCTGATGAAGATATTGATATTGCCACAGCATCTACCCCGCATTCAATTGAATCATCAATATCAGATATCACAGCCCTGTTCCAGCCAAGAATACTGCAGTTTAAATTGAGCGCAGTTATAGCTTTAATTGCATCCTTTTCATCTCCACCCATTGTAGGTATTCCTGCTTCCAACTGGTGAACGCCTATTTTATCAAGCATTTTGGCGATATGTATTTTTTCATCATTTGCAAATACAACTCCAGCTGTCTGCTCGCCGTCACGTAAAGTCGTATCATCAATCTTTATATTTTTAGACTCAAGCTTTGTACCAGTTTTTTTTGAAAAATCCGTAAGCAGATTTAATCCCTTCATAAAAATCACCTCACACATAAAGAGTAATAATCGCGCAACAACCCGGTTCTTAATAAATCATAAAATTCATAAAAAATCTATTTAAATTTTAATATTATAAACAATATCTTATAATTTTAAAAATTCTTGTTAATAATATCATATTTTTTAAAATTTAAATAAATTAATCTATTATTTATAATTTTAAGTAATTTTAACATAAATTTATAAATAATTCATTTTTATTTTAAAAAATAACATCTGACTTATAATAAATAGAAAGTTTTAACCTTTAATAACACTGAGGGGCTCAAGTTTTGCGACTTTATTTGATAGTTTTGCCCTGTGGGCAACCTCTATAACTTTTTGCGCATCCTTATATGCTTCCGGAGCTTCTTCTGCAAGACCAGCCGGGCTCTGGGCATAAATAATTATGCCTTTACTGTTAAAAAGCATGGTTTTTAATTTAACCGGATCAATTTCTTTTTTTGCTTTTGAGCGGCTCATTATTCTGCCTGCCCCATGGCAGGTTGAACCAAAACTTTCAGCCATTGCGGTTTGCGTGCCGGTCATAATAAACGAATATCTTCCCATATCACCTGGCACTATTACAGGCTGGCCGATTTTTTTATAGAGTTCCGGAATGCCATGGGCTCCCGGACCAAATGCCCTTGTGGCACCCTTTCTGTGAACGCAAACATCCTTCCTGATATTTTCGCAAATAATATGATTTTCAATTTTAGCTATATTATGTGAAACGTCATAAAGCGTGCTCATGCCAAGTTTTTCTGCAGATTTAGAGAAAAAAGATTCAAAAACATTCCTGACCCAGTGTGCCAGGCAATGCCTGTTTACCATTGCAAAATTGACTGCGCATACCATTGCTGAAAAATATCTTCTGCCTTCATCTGAACTAATAGGAGCGCAGGCAAGCTGCCTGTCCGGGAGCCTGATTTTATTCATATACGGTGTTGCATTCATTATTTTAAGATAATCGCTGCAAATCTGGTGTCCGAGCCCCCTTGAGCCGGAGTGTATCATTATCAGCACCTGATCTTCATGAATTCCCATTATTGATGCCGCTTTTCCATCATATATTTGACTGACTCTCTGTATTTCAAGAAAATGATTGCCCGAGCCAAGGCTTCCCACCTGATCACTGCCGCGGTCAATTGCAGTTCTGCTTACATAATCAGGGTTGGCGCCATTCATGCAGCCTTCTTCTTCAGTAAAGTATTTATCTTCCTCCCAGCCATAACCATTTTTTACGGCCCAATTAACTCCTTCCGTAAAAATTTTTTTTATTTCTTTATAAGAAAGTTTTATCCGCCCGCTTTTGCCCACTCCTTTGGGAACTGCTGCAAATAAGGCAGATGTCAGTTCAGCAAGATTTGATTTAATTTCAGATATTCCAATATTGGTGCGCAGAAGCCGCACTCCACAGGATATGTCAAAACCTACTCCTCCCGGGGATATAACTCCGTCTTCAACATCAGTTGCCGCAACTCCGCCTATAGGGAAACCATAGCCGAAATGTATATCAGGCATTGCATATGACGCATTAATTATTCCGGGAAGATTTGCAACATTTATTATCTGGCTGATAGTTTTTTCTTTCACCGCATGTTCAAGTATCTCCTCATCTGCAAATATAATGCCGGGAACCTTCATACCTGCACTTTTATTACATATTATTTCCCATTTAAAATCATTTATTCTGGCAATATTCGAATATTTTATTTCATTCAATTTTATAACCATTCCTTTCGCTTTATATCGAAATATAAAACAGTATTTTAAAAGAGAACCGTTGCCTTACTTGATGAAACTTCATACATCAAACACTACATTTGCCTTCCAGTGTCCGGTTTTTTTATCACGCTTCACTTTCAGCATATGATAAGTTGGCGCTTTTATTGAAATAAAAATTTCATGCACCCTAAAATCTACTTCCTGACCATATGCTT
>JACVJB010000102.1 GCA_015711775.1 Actinomycetota bacterium
TGGCATTAAAACAGTATTTGAAGCCTATGATGACATTGACCTGGTTGCAGAAGCAGAAAATGGCAAAGAAGCAATTGAGATGGTTGAGAAATACAGCCCGGATATTGTGCTCATGGATCTGGTAATGCCTGTACTTGATGGAGTAGAGGCAACTGAACAATTAATTAGCAGGTTTCCTGATTTGAAAATTATAGTTTTAACCAGCTTTAATAATATGGATTTGATAAAAAAGTCACTCAAAGCTGGAGCGATAAGCTATATCCTGAAAAATATATCAGGCGCTTTGCTTGTAAAAACAATCAGGGATATATATAAGGGTAAATTTATTCTTTCCCCTCAAGTTACAAAAATTCTTCTTTCAGAAGTCAGGGATTCACATGATGAAAATTTCAAATTAACTGTGCGTGAAAAAGAAATACTTGCGCTTGTAGTGGAGGGCCTGTCAAATAAAGAAATTTCAAAAAGGCTATTTTTAAGCAATTCTACTGTTCAGTTTCATGTCAGCAATATTTTAAGCAAGTTAAGAGTCACAAAAAGAACAGAAGCAGTCTATCTTGCTTTAAAGCAAAAACTGGTGAAATTACCAGGACAGGACTGGCAATAATGCCAGTTAAAATACTGCAAGCCTCACCGTTACTATTATAATTGCATACCTCTATACTTAAATAAAAAATGTAAATTTTATTAGCTGAAAAAAGCAGACAGCTGGTTTCGGTTCTTATGCCTGTAATTACACAATATAAATTAAAAGTTGAGAAATTATGAAACAATTGATAGAAGGGTCCGGGTCATAAGATTCGTCTTAAATCCGAGAAAAAAGTAAAAAAAGCAGATTTATTTAATAAATATATATTACAGCTTGAAATTATATTTAAATTACTAAGATGAAAGGAATATTATGAGTAAGGTTATATTAATTATTGTTGGAGTAATAATAGCAGTTGTGGGAATTCTTACACTTTTTCCTGCTATGACCCTGGGTCTGTGGTTAACTATAGTACTGATAGGCGTAGGTATCATAAGCATAATTTTAGGGTTCCTGGATAGAAGCAAACCTGTCAATAAGGAAACAGTAAAAGCAATTAAACAGGAAGAACAGGCAAAAGATAAACTGGAATATTAGTAAAAGCAAAAACTGGTGAAATTGCCGGGACAGTACTGACTATAATGCCTGTTAAAATACTGCAAGCCTCACCGTTACTATTATAATTGCGCACCGCTCTATACTTAAATAATTAAAAATGGAATCAGGGGGGTAGAAAGTGTTAAGCTATACCAGTATTTTATTAATCCTGAGCTTGATTGTTGCTGGATTTATTATTACTGCAACTGTTTTTATAGAGCATACTTTAAAAAGCATACCTGTTAAAAAAAATAAATCCCCTGAGTTTGACTTTTCCGGCAAATAGGCTTAGACTGAAGGTCTCTCTTTTGTTTAATGATATTTTAATTAGAGCAGACATCTATTTTCTACTGCCTCTCCAAAAGAAATATTATAAAGCTGTCAGGGAAATAATATTATTTAAGGAGGTCAGTATGCAAAGCAGTAAACCAAATGCTGGTAATTTCGATTTCTCCACAGTTAATACTCATATGGAAAAAATCTTTTTACATTCTGGCAGATCGACAGTATTGCTGTTACTATAGATAAAATTATTTCAATATTTGAATTGTTGCTTATTTATGTAAGACCAAATAAGCAAATCATTTTTTAGTTATTATAAAAAAGAAGGTTTTATGAAAATTTTACTTATATATCCGGAATATGAAAATACATTCTGGAATTTGAAAAGAGTTTTCAAAGTGCTTGGTAAAAAAGCGGCATATCCTCCGCTCGGGCTTTTAACAATTGCAGCAATGCTGCCCGAGAACTGGGATAAAAAATTAGTTGATATGAATTGCCAGGCTTTAAAAGAAGAACACATTCTTTGGGCAGATTACGTATTTATAAGCGCAATAGTTGGCCAGAAGCAATCTACAGTTGATGTGATAAATAAAATCAAATATTATGGAAAAACTGTAATAGCGGGCGGTTCCCTGTTTACAACAGGGTATGAAGAATTTGCTTATACTGATACGCTTGTTTTAGGAGAAGCTGAAGAAATAATGCCGCTTCTTGTACATGATATTGAAAATAACAGTCTTAAGAAAATATACTCTGCAGAAAAATTTCCGCCAATAAATAAAGCGCCAATACCTTTATGGAATCTTGTAAACCTGTCTTACTATAATTCAGTATGCATACAGCTTTCCAGAGGTTGCCCCTATAACTGTGAGTTTTGTGATGTAGTTCAGTTAAACGGAAGGGACCCGCGCATAAAAAGTGCCCAGCAGATAATTGCTGAACTTGATTCAGTTTACAGCCTGGGATGGAATGCAGGTGTATTTTTTGTTGATGATAATTTCATAGGCAATAAAGCAGCTCTTAAAAAAAATATCCTGCCGGCTATTATAAAATGGCAGAAAGAAAGGAAATATCCTTTTATTCTAAGTACACAGGTTTCAATTAACCTGTCAGATGATATAAATCTAATGCAGCTTATGACAGATGCTGGTTTTGCAACTGTATTTATTGGTATTGAAACACCTGACGCTGATGGCCTTGAAGAATGCGGCAAATATCACAATATAAACAGGAACCTGCTTGAATCTGTGAAGAAAATACAGAATATGGGATTTGAAGTTAACGCGGGATTTATTCTCGGTTTTGACAGTGATAAAGAGAATGTATTTCAAAACCAGATTGATTTTATACAGAAAAGCGGAATTGTTGCTGCCATGGTAGGACTGCTTAATGTATCGCCGAAAAGCAGGCTGCATGACAGGCTTAAAAAAGCAGGCAGGCTTATTGAAAATAAAAATATTCCTGAACTTTCAGAGCTTAATTTTATCCCAAAAATGGAAGCAGGCACATTGATTAACGGTTACGAAAATGTTCTTACAACTATTTATTCGCCCAGATGCTATTTTGCCAGGGTAAAAACATTTTTAAGGGAATATAAACCAAGGAAAATAAGGCAGCCAAAAGTGCGCTTCTATCATATAAGGGGCCTGTTATCTTCACTGTGGTTTTTGGGAATTAAAGAGAAGGGCCGGCATTATTACTGGAGCCTGATTATCTGGAGCTTATTCAGGTGTCCGGGACTTCTGCCTTATGCAATCGGTTTACCGCTTGGGTTGCTTCATTTCAAAACGCTTGCCTGGGCGAAACAATATAATTCTTACTACAGGGCGGGCTAAAATCGACACAAAAATAATATCAAAACCGTACATTAATGACCCGGTTAAAATGTACCTTAAATCAATAGGCAATGTAAGGCTCCTTACAGCAGCAGAGGAAATTCAGCTTGCAAAAAGAATGGAAGATGGAAGCCTGTCAGCTAAAAACAGGTTAATTGAAGCAAATTTGAGGCTTGTTGTAAGTGTTGCTAAAAAATATGTTATGAGGGGCATGAATTTTTTAGATCTTATCCAGGAGGGAAATCTCGGGCTTATGAGGGCCGTTGATAAATATGATTACAGAAAAGGTTTTAAGTTTTCCACATATGCAACATGGTGGATAAGGCAGGCTGTAACCAGGGCAATTGCAGACCAGGCAAGAACAATAAGAATCCCGGTTCATATGGTGGAGAATGTAAACAGATATATTCGCGCTTATAGGCTGCTTCTCCAGAAGCTCGGAAGAGAACCGGGTGCTGAGGAAGTTGCAGAGCTTTTGGGCATTTTACCGCAGCGAGTTTATGAAATTAGAAAAATTGCTCAGGAAACAATATCGCTTGACGCTCCGATAGGTGAAGATGAGGAAGCTCATTTAAGTGATTTTATTGAAGATGTGGATGTAAAATCCCCGCCTGATGCCGCAGATTTTTCCATGCTTCAAAAACATATCCAGGTTGTACTGGAAACATTAAAAGACAGGGAAAGAAAAATTATACAGCTAAGGTACGGCCTCAGTGACGGCCACCCGAGGACTCTCGAAGAAGTGGGAAGAGAATTTGCTCTAACCAGGGAGAGAATAAGGCAGATTGAATTTAAGGTATTGTACCGGCTCAGGATCTCCAAAAAGAATAAGGCATTAAAAGATTTTCTAAATTAGAAAATCTTTCTTCTTTTATCTGAATCGATGGCTGCGCATTAATGTGCATATTTTCTGTTTTATTGCCTTATTGCATTCGGGCAATGATTATAAATATGAATTTTAAAAACTCCTTTCATAAATGTTTATTTATTACCATCCTGCGTAAAATTTATAGTATAATTAATCCAATATGATGAGAAGAAAAAAAATAATTTTTACTATAATTTTAATCCTGATTATTTTTATGCTTACCTTTTTTATGGAAGGATGCAAGGATGCAAATAATGAAATTGATGGCAAAGCAGTAATTGCAGTTTCTATAGTTCCGCAGAAAACTTTTGTTGAAGCAATTTGCGGCAATAATTTTGACATAATAACAGTAATTCCACCCGGAGCCAGTCCTGAAACTTATGAGCCATCCCCAAAGGAAATGGAGCAGTTTGCAAGGTCAGTTATTTATTTTACTATCGGAGTGCCTGCAGAAGAAGCAAATATATTGCCATTTGCCAGAGAAGTAAAGGACATGAAAATTATCGGTCTTCAAAAAAAAGTTGAAGAAATATACCCCAGTATTGAAATATCCCCGGGTCGCAGGGATCCGCATATATGGCTTTCGCCAAAAAGAGTAAAAGTAATGATTGAGATAATTACCGGAGAAATCATAAACCTTGATCCTTTAAAAGAGCAGGAGTATTTAGATAATTCAGAAAGTTATATAGATGAACTTGAAAATCTTGACAGGCAGATAAGAGAAATGCTGAAGAATTTAGAGAATAAAAAATTTATAGTATTTCATCCGGCATTTGCTTATCTTGCTGATGACTATGGTCTCAATATGTATGCTCTTGAGCAGGAAGGAAAAGAAGCAACCCCTCAGCAGCTTTCAGAAATAATAGAACTTGCAAAAAAAGAAAATATAAAAGTAATATTTTATCAGTCTGAGATATCAAGCAGGCAGGCAGAAGCTTTTGCAGAAGAGATTGGGGGAAAAGCAGTACAGCTTGAACCTCTCTCACCAGACTATATCAATAACCTTAAACAAATGGTACAACTTATTGCCGGAGCAGCACAATGAGTTATACAGCCATAGACATTGCCCGGGA
>JACVJB010000103.1 GCA_015711775.1 Actinomycetota bacterium
TTATAAGATCTTTTGTCAAACGAGCACATTTACCAATGACCGGCATTGAATTTATTACTTCCCGGGTATTTCCGGAACAATAAAGAATCAGTATTGTATGGGGCATATATTTCTGTAAAAAGATCATAAATTTAAAAAAAGAAATCACCGACAATATGACCAGCAGTAAAAATACTAAAAATATATAAAAGTACCTTATATTCTTTCTAATAACCATAAATAAATTACAGAAATTTTAAAAGCAATATTTATTGCAGGATTATTTAAGCCACCAGGCTCTGTATTGCCCCGACTATTTCCTCCTGGGTGGCTCCTGCGGTAAATACCTCATCAAACCCCACTTCTTTTAATTTCTGGTGGTCCTCAATTGAGAAAATGCCTCCGATTATAAAGGCCATGCTTTCCTTTAAGCCCTTTTCTGTTGCCAGGTCAATAAGATCCTTGCCAAGAGTCAGGTGGGCGCCACCAAGCGAGCTTACCCCAATCACATCGGCATCTTCCTGTATGGCAATGTTAATTATTTCATCAGGCAGTGCATTACCGAGATAAATTACTTCCATGCCGGCATCCCTTAACATTTTTGCAACTGTAATAAGGCCCCTGTTGTGAACATCCAGGCCAAGTTTTGAAAGGAGCACCTTGATTTTAGCATTATCTTTTTTCATTTAATCCTCCAAATATTTTTAGCCAAAAATAACTTTAATAAATTAAACTTTTTACATGGATTTTTTCCGGGACACCGGATATTTTATCCACTTTCTATTTTAAATTCCTTTATTGCTTATGAAATCAGCATAAGAACCGTCCCTGCAATAATTCTTACCAGAAAACGGGCGGTTTCCAGAGACCGAAAGCTTTCTTAAATACTTTAAAGATTTCTCCGCCGGTGCAGCCCACCCTGGCGCAGTCAAGCGAGAAAGGAACTATATTGTCTTTGCCCCTGCAGGCATTTTCAAGAGCTACCAGGGACGAGGCAACCTTCTCATTGTCCCTACTGAGTTTAAGGCTGGCAATTTTTGCCTTCTGCCTTTCTTCAACGCCTTCCGGATAACTGAATACCTCAATAGGATTTGCTGCTGTTTCGGATCTGTAAACATTGCTTCCCACAAATTTTATAACGCCACTGTCTATAAGTTCCTTTTCCCTGCAGAAATAGGCGGCTACTTTATTGTGTATCCAGCCCTTTTCAATAGCTGCAACATATCCTCCAACTTTTTCAATCTCCTCAACTTCATCAAGTATTCTTTTTTCTATTTCGTTTGTCAGCGCCTCTACATAAAAAGATCCGCCAAGCGGGTCAACAACATCAGTTATTGCAGTTTCTTCCTGTATAATCTGCTGGGTGCGCAAAGATATAAGCGCCGCCTGCTCGGTTGGCACTGAATATGCCTCGTCATACGAGTCAACATGCAGGGATTGCACGCCCCCAAATACCGCAGACAGGGATTGTATAGCCGCTCTTACAATATTGTTTAAAGGCTCCTCCCTTACGAGGGAAATTCCCGAGGTCTGGACATGGCATCTCATCCACATAGCGCGCGGATTTTTTGCTCCAAAACGGTATTTCATTATTCTGTACCATAGCCTGCGCACCGCCCTTATCCTTGAGACTTCCTCAAAAAAGTCGCTTGATATTGACCAGAAAAAGGCAAGCCGCTGGGCCACCCAGTCAACATCATAACCCCGCGCAACCATCTCATCAAGGCTCTCTATGGCATTTGCAACTGCAACCGCCATTTCTGTAACTCCTGAGGTCCCGAATTCATGAAGATTGTAGCCGTTTAAAGTATTGAAATTAAAACCCGGGACATTGTTTTTAATAAATTCTATATTGTCTACCTGTATCCTGAAGCAATCCCTGGGCGGGATAGATTCAGGCCCGCTTCTTACAACCTCTTCAAGTGTTATGTCATTCTGCACGCTTCCCTTTAAAACATCAAAACTGAGGCCCTTTCTTTCTGCAGCGGCAAGATACATCGGAAAAAGTATGGCAGTATTTGACGGGTAATGCGTTACAAGGGATACCGTGACTTTATCAATAGGGACATTATCAAAAAGAATTTCCATATCATCTGCAGAATCAATTGCCACGCCGCTCATGCCCACCTGCCCTTTTGAAATGGGATCATCAGAATCATACATCTGTGTGGTGGGCAAATCATGGATGACACTTAAGCCGGTTGCGCCGTGCTCAAGCATATATTTTAACCTCTGATTTGTATCTTCCGGGCCGCCGTAACCATTTATCTGCCTTATCGTAAATTTTTTACCACGGTACATATTCGGGTGGATCCCCCTTGTGAATGGTTCGCTTCCCGGATAGCCGAGATCAAAATCATAATCAAGCTCCGGCGCATGTACCGGAGCATACAGCATATCCCTGGGAATTTCTGAACCCAGGATTGTATGTGGAACCGATTGCCACTCCCCGCCCTTTTTTTCAAGGTAATTTTCTTTAAACAATCCGTAATCATCTTTTATTTTCTTTACCGACTCAGCATTATAAAGTGATTGTGGCTTTTCATTTTTTAAATTTTGTTGCAGAATTTCTTTTGTTGTTTTTTTTATGTCTGCCATTTTATTTATTCCTTTATTAAATTTAATAATTTTTCAATAATACGTTCAGATATCCTGTATGGATTCTTTTCCTCAATAGCGCCTGCTGCCATCAAATCCTCCTGCAGAATCATCTCCTTTAAATTTTTCCTGCAGAAAGCTATGAAATGATTTAAAACCTCATCCTCAATTTCCTGAACCAGCCTTTTTTCAAGGTACTGCTCTTTCATATGATCATTAAAAAAAACCTGGTGCTCATCTATTGCTGCGGTAAGCTCATCCAGGCCGGTTTTTAAAAGTCCGCTTGTAAGAATTATCTTCTGCTCCCAAAACTTCCCGCTGCTGCTTTGGCTATTATGCCTGATAAGTGACTCAATATTTGATTTTAACTCTGCGGGATCTCTTTTATCAGTTTTATTTATTACAAAAATATCACCTATCTCAAGAACGCCTGCTTTTATTGTCTGCACATAATCCCCCATCTCAGGCACCAGCACAAGCACGGTTGTGTGCGCAGAATTCATTATGCTTGCTTCAGTCTGGCCAACACCCACAGTTTCAATAAGTATTATATCTTTGCCCATAGCATCCATAATGTTTGCAATCTGCAGTGTTGAACGGGATAGTCCCCCGTAAGTTCCTCTTGTTGCAAGGCTTTTTATAAAAACTCCGCTGTCTTTTGAGTGCTCAAGCATCCTAACACGATCCCCCAGGATTGCCCCGCTTGTCAGCGGGCTTGAGGGATCAACTGCTATTACGCCGACGGATTTTCCAACATCCCTGAAATGCTTAATTAAAAAATTTACAATGGTGCTTTTGCCTGATCCGGGAAGACCTGTTATCCCTATAATATAGGCGCGGCCCGTATGTTTGTATAAATGTTTAAGCGCAGCATAAACCTGCGGGTCTTCCTCCTCTGCCATTCTTATAAGCTTTGAGACAGCAACCGTGTCGCCTTTTAGCGCCTTAGCGGCAATTTTTGCAATGTCAAATTCAGACATTATCCATTCCCTCTGTCTGCAGAAGCGTCATGGCAATTAAAGTTACGATATCCTTTGCCAAACATCCCCTTGAAAGATCGTTAAATGGCCTGGCCGCCCCCTCTATAACAGTGCCGCATACCTCGGCTTTGGCAAGCCTCTGCATTATTTTATACCCGATATTGGCAGAATTTAATTCGGGAAATACAAGAACATTAGCATGGCCTGCTGATTCACTTTTGGGAAATTTAATCTCTGCAACTTCCGGAACTACTGCGGCATCAAACTGTATTTCGCCCTCAATTTTAATTTCCGGCCTTTGAGCTCTTATTCTTGCCACAGCCTTTTTTATTTTTTCAACTTCTTCGCCATCAGCGCTGCCCATCGTGGAATAGGAAAGCATTGCAACAATTGGTTCAGCGGTAAATACTGATTTTGCTGTTTCATAACTTGAAACTGCCATGTCAAAAAGCTGGTCCTCTGTGGGTTTGGGAATTATAGCAGGATCAGTTACGCAAAATATCCCATTTAATCCATATTGACAGTCTGGAACTTCGACAAATGCTGAGCCGCTTAAGGTTTTTTTCCCAGGCAGCAGACCAAGGCTATTTATCACTGCCCTCAGAAGGGCTGCAGTTGAACTTATTGAACCGCCCACTGCGCAGTCTGCCTCATTAAGTTTAAGAAGAATTGCTGCCCAGTAGGAAGTATCTATGCTGTTTGATTCTAAAAGGCTGTTGTCTATTTTTTTATTACGATTCTTAAATGCTGCAGCAATAATTTCTTTTATTTCGCCCCTTCTTTTGGACTGCTGCGGATCTATTACCGAATAATTAATGGAGTTTTTTGAGCCGACTTTTTTAATGTTTTCAAGAATATTTTTTTCGCTGCCGATAAGAATATAGCTGCTGTCGTTTATTTCACTTAAATACTTCAATGCATGAATGAGCCTTATGTCATTTCCGTCACTGAAAGCAATTGTTTTTTTAATGCTTTTGCTTCTTTCAATAATACCATTAAAAAACTTTCCCCTGATTTCAATATCATCCATTTTCATTTCGCTTTTTACTCCTTTTTTTGATTAATATGTTTTTTCAAATACGAATTTTCCATGGGAAGAATTAAAAAAATCCTCAAAATATATTAACCTGCGCAAATCTTCATGAATAACCGTCCAAAAAGTCTGCACATAATTTATGACCTGTTTATCTTCAGGGGCAATTTCTAGAAGTTCTGCGGTCCGTTTATCAGGAACATCAGCAACAAGCACTCTTTTTGAATAAATAAGTCTTAAGCTTAAAATCTCTGTCACAATCCTTGTAAATGAATTCCGAGTGAGCAGATTTTTACTTATATTGCCTGTTAAGGAATAAGGCAGATATGCCTTTGTGATGTAAAGGGGTTTTTCAAATGCAAGCACGAGCCTTTCAACATACAGTATTTTTTCAGCTTTGCTTAAATTCATGCTGGATATGAGTTTTTCACCAGGTAGAATTATCTCTTTGCGAAGTATCTTATTCCGGGTGTTAATTCCTTCGCGCCTCAGCTCATCAATAATACTGGATACTTTCTGCAGTGAAAGCGTTTCAACTTTTCTCCTGACGTATGTGCCCTT
>JACVJB010000104.1 GCA_015711775.1 Actinomycetota bacterium
ATATAGTGGGCATAAGCTACAGGCTTACTCCGGAAAATTCTGCAGAATTATTTAATACCATTAATGAAAAAGTAATGTCTTCCTGCAGTAAAATTTCGTTTATTCTGGGAACCACTGCTTCGGTTGCTGATTTTCTTGAAAAAAAAGGCTTATTAAGCCTGTTTGATAAAGTATTTACAGGAGGAGAGACAGAGGAACAGGTCCTTCAGTATCTCCAGGGTAAAAAAACAGGATATTTGACATGCGACAGGCCTCCGCAAAACCTTGTTGACAGAATTTTATATAAGAAGCCCTATCCGCTTTTGCGACATCATTACGGAAGGCCTACTTTAAAAGAAACTATAGAAGGAATAAAAGTTCTTTCCGAATCAGGTCTTCTTGACGTAATATCTCTTGGCCCTGACCAGAACACCCAGGAATTTTTCTATCATCCTGAAAAAATGGACAGGCGGCAGGATGGCGCAGGAGGCGTTCCCATAAGAAGCGAGAATGATCTTGCCCAATTATATGCTGCTTCAAGAACAAGCAATTATCCTCTTATGAGATGTTACAGCGGAACCAATGATGTGCTTAAATTTGCAGAACTGCTTGTAAAAAATATAAATAATGCCTGGTGCGCCATTCCTCTTTTCTGGTATAACGAAATTGATAACAGGAGCAGCAGAAAACTTGATATTTCTATAAAAGAAAATCAGGAAGTTATGAGATGGCATGGCGAGCGCGGCATACCGCTGGAGGTTAATGAGTCCCATCACTGGAGTCTCAGGTATTCATCAGATTCAATAGCGGTAGCAGCTGCGTATCTTGCTGCCTATAATGCAAAAAAAATGGGCGTAAAAAATTATGTTGCACAATATATGTTTAATACTCCCGCCCAGACTTCGTTTACGATGGATCTTGCAAAAATGCTGGCAAAAGTTGAAATGATAGAATCGCTGCATGACGACAGCTTCACTTCTTTCAGGGAAACAAGAACAGGGCTCTACAGCATGCCTGAAGATTTTAATAAAGGCAAGGGCCAGCTTGCATCATCAACAATGCTTCAAATGCAGCTAAACCCGTCAATAGTTCATGTTGTGGCATATTGCGAATCAAGCTATGCTGCTAAACCTGAAGATATAATACAAAGCTGCAATATTGTCCAGAAAGTAATTGATAACTGTATTTATGGAACTCCTGACATGAAATGCGACCTGCATGTAAACGCAAGAAAGAAAAATCTCATAAATGATGCAGAGCTTATTATTAAAAAAATAAAGAGTTTGGATATTGAAAAGAGATTCAAGGATCCTCTTGTTGAGCCTGATATACTTGCTGAAGCGGTCGCAAAAGGCGTGCTTGATGCACCGCATCTTGCGCAAGTCAGGGGAGCATGCGGAAAACTGCAGACCATGTTTTTTGACGGCGCATGCTTTGCTGTTGATGATTGCGGCAATATGATAAGCGAAGAAGAAAGGCTTGAAAAGCTCTGAAATCATTATAAACAATATAAAAGGCGGGGTTTGTTTTGGAAACTTTATTGTGGGCGCTTGCAATATTTTTTGGCCGTATTGCTGATGTATCGCTTGGCACCATAAGGATAAATTTTATAGTAAAGCATAAAAAGATATTTGCGGCCCTTGTCGGCTTTATTGAAGTTACTATTTTTATATTCATAGCTGCAAGAGTAATACAGGATTTAAATAATAATATTTATGGTATTTTTGCATATGGAGCCGGATTTGCCGCAGGTACGATAATAGGCATGACAATATCCGATAAACTGTCAAGGGACCTTATAAGCATAAATATAATTTCAAAAAACAGCAGTGATAACATAGAGAGACTTCTGCGTGAAGGCGGTTTCGGCGCAACCTGCTCTGTCGGCGAGGGAAAAGATGGAAAAGTAAAAATCATTAATGTGGTCTGTAAACAGAATTTTATGCCAAAACTAAGCCGCATAGTTTTTGCTGAAGATCCTTCTGCTTTTTTAAATACACATACCCTTGGCGCTCATAAGGGCGGGTTTCTTTATGGTATTAAAAAGAAATAGGAGCCGATAAACTGTCTTAAGGAGGTTGAAAATGACAAATGAATTTTCCGGTATGAATATAGACTCACAGACCATTGTGGCTAACCTTAAAACCAACTGGATTAATATTTTAATTATTTTTGTGGTTGTGCTTATTGTTGTTATTGCAATAAGGGCTGTTTCAAGAAGTCTCAGGAATGTCATAGAAAGAAAAATCAGCGAAGAAAAAATTGAGGCAAGAAAAAAGTCATTTACTTTTAACAGCGTATTATCAAATCTTATTATTGTTTTAAGCGTGTTTATAGGTATTCTTGTCATAGCCGACCAGCTTGGAATCAGCATTCTTCCAATAATTACAGGGGCAGGAGTGCTTGGAATCATACTGGGTCTCGGGGCGCAAAGCCTTATAAAGGATTTAATAAACGGATCATTTATACTTTTTGAGCAATGGTATCAGATAAACGATATTGTAACTGTCGGAAGCGTATCGGGCGTTGTGGAAAAATTCAGCTTAAGGACAACTGTAATCCGTGATATTGAAGGAATAATTCATTACATACCAAATTCTGAAATAAAGGTTTTAAGCAACAGTACCCGGGAATGGGCAAGAGCTGTTGTGGATATTGGTGTTAGTTACAGGGAAAATACTGACAGGGTTGCTGCAGTTCTTGACTCGGTATTTGATGAGCTTATCAAGGATAAAAAATATAAAAAAATGATTCTTGAAAAACCTGAAATACTGGGGGATGGAGGGGTAAGCGAGCTTGCAGATTCTTCAGTAATTTTTAAAATAATTTGCAAGGTAAAACCTCCAAATCAGTGGACCATTGCAAGGCAGCTCAGAAAAAGAATCAAAGACAGGTTTGATATGGAGGGTATAGAAATACCTTACCCGTGCAGGAACCTGTACACAAGGCATGACTGAAAAACAGGTGTTATAATTATTCTGAGCATAGTCTGCTAAGAAATAACTTTTATTAAACAAAGAATTTTTTATACCAGAGGCCAAGATTAATAAGCGCCCACAATATATGATTATGATTATGCTTCATTGCAGAATGCTCTTCTATTAAAAGTTCAAGATATTGTCCATTGAAGTTTTCTTTAATAACAGGGGAGCTTTTAAACAAATCTTTCATATAACCTTTCAACTCCTGCCTCAGCCAGTTTTTTACAGGAATGCTGTAGCCCTGTTTGCCACGGTAAATAATATTTTCAGGCAGGAAATTATATTTCTTCAGTGTCCTGCGCAGTATATATTTTGTGGTGGTTTTATGCATCTTTAAACCTGCGGGTATGGAAGCGGCCAGCTCGGCAATTTCATGATCAAGAAAAGGCACCCTTACTTCAAGAGATGTCGCCATGCTCATTTTATCAACCTTCATAAGCACACTGTCTGCCATTGTAAGTTTTATATCAACATAAATATCCTTATCCGTCCTTAAAGAGCTATTGCAGCGCTCGGCAAAATAATATATCGGCTCAAACGGGTTAAAAGATATATTTTCTCTTGCACTGCTGCTGAAAATATTTTTTTCTATTGCCGGATTAAGGAAATACTGCCATCTCATGGCGCCTGCCTCCTCAGGGTAAAGCGTGCCCTCCACAAATCTTTTCAGCATATTAATTACACCTTTTTTCTGCGGCTGGTCCGGCAGTTTAAGTATAAGAGGTGAAAGGACCTTGCGCCTCAGAGCTGAAGGCAGAATATTATAATATTTATTAAGCTTGGCAGCCTTTAGTCTGTCATAACCTAAAAACATTTCATCTCCGCCCTCGCCGCTGAGGCATACTTTTACCTGTTCTCTTGCTTTTTTGCATATAAGATAAAACGGTATAGTTGACAAATCAGTCATTGGCTCATCAAGATAATAAAGGCTTTTTTCAATATCTTCAGGGGATATGGGGTCAATCATTAAAATATTGGGTTCAGTGCCAAAATAATCAGATACTACCTTTGCATAGGGAAGCTCGGAAAAAGTTTTATCTTTGTATCCTATTGTAAATGTCTTAACTTTATCAGGGTAAAGTTTTGATACAAACCCTGTAACAGTGCTTGAATCAAGCCCGCCTGAAAGAAAAACTCCAAGCGGCACATCGCTTATGAGCCTTCTCTTTACTGATTTTTCAAGTGCCGCATATATTCTGTCCGCAGCCTCTTCCTCATCTGTAATTTCATTTTTAAATTCAAGGTCCCAGTATTTCTCAATATTAAGATTGCCTTCTTTAAAAACAGCAAAATGGCCCTGCCTGAGCTTATAAATATTTTTAAACATAGTATCAGGGGCAGGCACAAATTCATAACCAAGGTAATAATACATTGACTGCAGATTAACCTCTCTTTTAACGCAGGGCGCCTCAAGTATGCTTTTTATCTCTGATGCAAATATAAGCCTGCCGTCCTTTAAATAATAATAAAGCGGTTTAATTCCTATCCTGTCCCTTGCAAGAAATAGCTCCTTTTTTTCATTGTCCCATATTGCAATTGCAAACATGCCGTTAAATTTCTGCAGGCACCGGTGCCCGTACTCTTCATAACTTTTCAGCACAACTTCAGTATCAGTGTGGCTTTCAAATTTGTACCCTTTTTTTATCAGCTCTTCCTTGATTTGCCCAAAATTATAGACTTCGCCATTATAAACAATCCAGAGTTTTCCATTGCTTGAGCACATCGGCTGGTTTCCCTTAACAGAAAGGTCAAGTATGCTGAGCCTGGCATTGCCAATGGAAAAATTTTCAAATGTCTTAACTCCGTTTGCATCAGGGCCCCTGTGATTTATCGCTGAAGTCATTTTCTTTATCAGTTTTTCATCATTCCAGTTAAAACCGCATATACCGCACATTAATTTACGTATCCTTTCATTTGTGTTCAATTACAATACTTTTTGTCCGGATGCCGGCAAATTTATTTTATTACAGACTCAGATATAATTATTATCCATATACCACTGAGCTGTTCGTTTTAACCCCTCTTCTATTGAGACAAGGGGCCTGTAATTCAAATCATCTTTTGCCCTGTCAATTTTAAAAGCCCTGTTCTGCCTGAAGCAGTGCTCTCTTCTCCTGAAAAGCGGAGGCGTTTTTTTGAATGGTTTATAAATGAATTCAAGTATACA
>JACVJB010000105.1 GCA_015711775.1 Actinomycetota bacterium
GCAGATAAACATCAAATCAGTTCTTTAAGCAGCTGGAGCAGCAAACTTTTAGAACAGGCAGTTAACTTTGATTTATGCAACCTCCAGAACACTCTGGATGAGTTTAAAAATATTATAGATGAAATTAAAACTTCCGGAAGGAATAATCAAAATGAAGAATAATATAAATGCTTTAAAGCAGCCGTTAGTTTTAATAGTTGATGACACCATCGAAAATCTGCAGGTTCTGGGAAGCATTTTAAAAGCGGAAAATTACAAAGTCGCAGTGGCGACAGGCGGCAACCAGGCAATAGCTATTGCAAATGAAATTAATCCGGATCTTGTTCTCCTGGATGTGATGATGCCCGATGTAAATGGATTTGAAACCTGTAAAAACCTTAAAAGTATCCCCACAACTAAAGAAATCCCTGTAATATTTTTAACTGCTAAAGTTGAAAATGATGATATTATCAAAGGTTTTAAAATGGGGGCAGTGGATTATATTACAAAGCCCTTTAACAGTTATGAACTGAAAGCAAGAGTAAAAACCCACGTTGAGCTGAAGATAAGCAGGGACCTGCTAAAGGAGAAAAACGAATTGCTTGAAAAACTTTCTACAAAAGATGGGCTCACGGGTTTATACAATTACCGGTATTCAACTGATGCCCTTGCAAGGCTCATTGAAGAAAACAGCAGGTATGGCCAACCTTTATCCATAGCTATGTTTGACATTGATGATTTTAAAAAAATAAACGATAGCTACGGACATCTTTTTGGAGACGGAGTGCTTGTAAAGATAGCCAGCATGATTGAAAACAGTTTGAGAAAAACAGATATAGCAGGCAGGTACGGCGGAGAAGAATTTATTATATTATACGCCCACACTGCCCTGGAAGGTGCGGTAGAGTCAACAAAAAGAATTATTGAAAATACGCAGAAACTGAAATGGAACGATAAGAGCTTGAAAATTACAATGAGTGCAGGAGTTTGCCAGAGAAAGGATGAAGATATATCTGCTCTTATAAGAAAAGCTGACAGTCTTTTATACGCTGCCAAGAAAAAAGGTAAAAACACGGCGGAATTTTAATAAAAGAAACCAGTGTATTTAATATTATATAAAAACCTGGGCATAATTTAAGATTCCTGGTTAATTGGTTAAAAAAAATTATTGATATTATTAAATAATCTGGTATATTATGTAAAAGCCTGGATGTGATAAATATTTTATAATAATTATTATGCGCTGGGCAGTGAACTTTGACAATTAAATATTCTTCTTTCTGAGAAGGGAATCCGGTTTAAAGCCGGAGCGGTACCGCCACTGTAATCGGGTGTGTATCCTTTGGAAACTGTTAATCAATGTAACTGTTTCTCATAACCACTGGAAAATTATTTTCCGGGAAGGTGAAGGATAAAGTCCCGTCAGCCAGGAAACCTGCAGAAAAGATGAACAATTATAGCTCTTCGGATTAAAGGGTGTAATTTTTTTATTGTAAAAATTTATTATATATAGTTTTAAGTAAAAAGAATTTAAACCCCGTCT
This sequence comes from Actinomycetota bacterium, assembly GCA_015711775.1. Lineage (GTDB taxonomy): Bacteria > Actinomycetota > Humimicrobiia > Humimicrobiales > Humimicrobiaceae > VGAZ01. The sequence goes on from JACVJB010000105.1 coordinate 1,523, forward strand.
CCGTAAGGCGGGGTTTTTTAGTTTATAAAATTAAAATTAAAAGCTTTAATGTTAATAAAAAGAGAAAGGAAGAAAATGCCGGAAAAAGGAAAAACAAAAAGCAGGCATTACATTGTAATGATAATTGCGATGGTGGTGCTGGCTGCTGTGTTTGCCCTGTCTTTTACAGCTTGCAAAAGCAGCAGTGCTGCAGTAAGCGTTCAGGCAGAGAAAACGGAAGCTGCTTCAGATATTGCAGAAGAAACCACAGCAGCAGAAATTGAAACCGTTACCGAAGAAGAAGCAAAAGAAATTGCAGTAACAGACGGTTTGGGAAATGAGGTAAGGCTGGCTGCTCCTGCAGAAAAAATTATTGTGTTTGTGCCCAGCGCTCTTGAGATACTGCATGCCCTTGGCGCTATGGATAAAGTAATTGGAGTTGATAACTGGAGTATAGATATGGGAGATCCTCTTGCAGAAGGCATGGAAGGATTCGGAGATTTCCAGGGCCTTAATATGGAAAAAGTAGCCGCAGCAGACCCTGATCTAATAATTGGTCTTATTGGATGGGCTGAAGAGGATATAAATAAGCTTGAAGAACTTGGAATCAAGTTGTATACCGTAGATGCAAATACAGTTGATGAAGTTTACACTGAAATATTAAATATGGGTAAAATTGCAGGAATGGAGCAGGAATCAAAAATACTCATGGAAGGGCTTAAAGCGGAAATAGATGATATTAAGTCTAAAACTGAAGCAATATCAGGACAAAACAGGCCCAAAGTATTTTATGAAGTATGGAATGATCCCCTTATGAGTGCAGGAAATAATACATTCATTAATGAGTTGATTGAGTATGCCGGCGGAAAAAATATTGTTGCGGAAGACGGACTTGAGGGATGGCCAGAGTACAGCCTTGAAAGCCTTATACAGAATAATCCCGATGTCATTATTGCCCCTTTATCACTTGCAGCAGATCCGGGTGTAATACTTTCTGATGCAAGGTTTTCAGAAATAAATGCTGTAAAAAATGAAAGAGTGTATATAGTGCCTGACAATCCCATCAGCAGGCCAAGCCAGAATGTAGCAGTTGGTCTTTTAATGTTTGCCCGGGCAATTCACCCAGATATTTTTGGTGATTTTTCTGCACAGCAGTAATAAATCTGTATAAGGATTTTTTACTGCAGGAATGTGTAATTGCAGCCCGCTGAAGCTGGTTTGATGATAGCAGGGAGAGCATGAATAATTAAAATCATGGCTCCTGGAATGATTTCCCTTTATTTTCCGGAACTCTCCCTGCAAATAATAAAAAATTAATAAAAAAACTTAAAAAGATTATAATTAGCAGGTAAAAGAACTGTTAAAGCTGTGTTTAATTATTAATTTAAACTTATTCACCATTTTATTGAAAGAAAAAATTAATGAGTAAGATATATTTCATTCTTGGAGGCGCAAGGAGCGGCAAAAGCAGTTTTTCTGAAGAGCTTGCAATATCTATATCTGAAAGGGTAGGTTATTTAGCCACAGGGCAGATAATTGATGAAGAGATGAAAAAAAGGATTGATATTCATAAAAAAAGGAGGCCTCAAAACTGGAAGACATTTGAGATCCGGTCAAACGATATAAGTACATCTGAGATTGAAAAAATAATTCTAATGACAGATAAAAACAAACTAAAAGTTCTTATAATTGACTGTATAACAAATCTTTTATTCAGGCTAATACATAAGTACAGTCTTGATGGGCTTGAAATACTTGAAAACAGTCTTGAAAAGAAAATTGAGGATGAAATTACAGATTTTTTTGATAAGTTTATCTCTTCTGTAAGACGAGCTGCTGACACTAAGGGCATAGATATAATAATTGTGTCAAATGAAGCCGGATTGGGGCTTGTCCCGGCATACCCCCTTGGAAGGATATTCAGGGATATGCTTGGAATTGTAAATAAAAAAATCGCCGCTGCCTCAGATGAGGTGCATTTTTTTATTGCGGGAATAGGCATGAAAATCAAGTAGCTCATGCTTTATTGTAAATCTATTGGTTTGAAATTAGCCTAATGAGATTTTTAAATGCAATCGGTTTTTTAACCATTATCAGGGTGCCTTCCAGGTTTTATACCGGTAAGGAAGAATACCCTAAAATGCTTATATTTTTTCCGGTTGTGGGGTTTATTATCGGTACAGCCAGTTCAGTTATTTTTTTCTGCCTTAACTTTATTTTTCCATTAATACTGACAGTATTATTTTTTGCGGGGTTTGAAATAATAATATCCGGAGCTATCCATATGGATGGCCTTGCAGATACGGCTGATGGCGTTTTCAGCGGAGAAACTGACAGGGGAAAAATCCATAAAATAATGAAAAAGGGAGACATAGGGGTATTTGGAGCCCTTGCTATTATATTTTCTGTTGCCTTTAAAGTTCTTCTTTATTTTTTAATTGCTTCCGAACTTAAAATATCGTCTTTTTTTGATATATCAGGAAAGTATAGTTTTTTTCGTTTTAATTTTGGCCAAAATCTTGACAGTTTTATTGTACTTATGACAGTTATAATTTTTACGCCTGTATTTGGCAGGCTGGCGATGATGTATCTTTTCTCAAAATATGAACCATCTGTTAATACCGGCAGTCTTGCCGGCTTATTTAAAAGCAGCCAGAACCGACCTGATTTTATTATTTCCGCTGTTTTTACATCAGTAATTTTCATAGCTGCAAGTGTAATTGCAAAGATAAATCTCTATTTTCCTGCTGATTTTATAAAAGGGCAGTTTATAAAAAGTTCTGCATATCTTTTTTCTGTAATGCCGGCGGCCTTGGCTGCAGCAGGCATTGCTATAATTTTATTTACCTTGATATTTGCATCAGGGACTGCAGGATTTTTTACAAGAAGAACTGGCGGATTAAGCGGTGATGTACTTGGCGCTGTCTGCGTATTATCAGAAGTTTTCTTTTTGTTTGTAAACTATTGTTTCGTAATTGTAACAGATATGATTTTTAAAGCGTTTTTATATACTTAAAAGAATACTAAATCTACACCCTGTACGGGAAAATAGCTGAGAGGAAAAAACCTGGCATGGCAGAATTTAAAAAAATGTTTGAATGAAAAAACAATATATGCCTAAAAGAAAAACATACAGATATGTAATTATCCTATTACTGGTGCTTATCGCTGCAGTTATAATATCGGCATCACTGGGTTCTGCTGATCTTTCAATAAAAGAAACTTCAATCATAATTGCCAGTCATATTCCGGTAATAAAAAATCTTACCACCAATGAGACTATTGACCCGCGAAGTGACATGATAATTTCACAAATAAGGCTCCCGAGGATTTTTCTTGCAGTTTTTGCAGGAATTGCGCTTGCATGTGCAGGTGTCATTTACCAGGGTATATTCAGGAACCCGCTTGCTGATCCGTATATAATAGGGGTTAGCGCTGGAGCTTCCCTTGGCGCAACTGCAGGGCTTGTCTTTATTTCAGGAATGCGGTTTTTAAGTTTCTCTGCAGCTAATATTCTTGCATTTGCAGGCGCTTTGGGGGTTACTTTTTTTGTTTACAATATTTCCCGTGTAAAAAGCAGAATATCAGTTGTAACTCTT
>MU158506.1:0-3572 GCA_015711775.1 Actinomycetota bacterium
CAAAATTAAAATATTAATCGTTGAAGATGATACTTTACTCATGAATATGTATAAAACCAAATTCGAAACCGAAGGTTTTGAAGCTTTGGTGGCAGCCGACGGCGATGAGGGATTAGTTATGCTTAAGGAGCAAAAGCCGGATATTGCGATTATCGATGTGATGATGCCCCAACTTTCCGGCCTGCAACTTTTAGAAATTGTAAAAAAAGATCCTGGAAGATATCAATTCATCGAAATAATGTCATGTCCGGGAGGTTGTATAATGGGCGGCGGGCAGCCTTACCCTGTGGGAACCGATTATATTGCGCTGGATGAGGAGCTTATGAAAAAAAGGGCAAGCGTGCTTTACGGAATAGACAGAGCCAAAACCATAAGAAGGAGCCATGAAAACCCGGAAATACAGAGGATATATAAAGAATTTTTTGAAAGGCCTCTTGGACCGAAATCTCATCACATACTTCATACCAGTTATGAGAAAAAACTTCCGCAGGGAATTTATAAAAAATAATTTATTTTGAAAATTATATATTAATATTGGCAGCAAAAATTTTAGAACGAGGTGTATAAATGGAAAATTTGACTGATACCAAGCCTGTTGTTTCAGGAAATGGCAAAAAAGAGGAGCTTATCAGGTTTCTTGATGAAAAATTGGAGAAAGGATATTATTATTCAGCGCTTATGGCAATACTGCACAAAGCGCAGGAGATATATGGATACATTACAAATGAAGCAATAGAGGAAATAAGTGTCCGTCTTGGCATGCCCACTGCAAAAATTTGGGGAGTAGTAACTTTTTATCATTATTTTACGCTTAAGCCAAGAGGTAAGTATATAATATCTGTATGTCTGGGCACTGCATGCTATGTGAAAGGCTCAAAAAGGATCCTCAACAAATTAAAAGAAATACTTGACATTGAATTAAATCAGACAACTCCGGATGGCTTATTTACAATAGAGGCCAAGTATTGCCTGGGATGTTGCGGACTTGCTCCGGTAATGATGATAAATGATAAAGTTTATGAAAAACTTACAACAAAAAAAATAAGCGATATAATCTCAGGCTTAAAAGCTGAAAGCGTTAATAAACTTTCTTAAGATTGTACTGGTAAACAGAGCTGCAATTAGTATATAATTTGAAAGTCAATAAATTTTGGAGGTATTTTAATATGAACGAAAAAACAATTCTGATAATTGATGATGATCCTGATTTTGTACAGTCAGTGACAACCGTGCTTGAAGCAAGAGGGTATAAAGTAGAATCTGCTCCTGACGGCACAGAGGGATTAAAAAGAGCAAGAGAAATTATGCCGAATCTTATACTGCTGGATGTCATGATGACAAAAAATACTGAAGGTTTTGAAGTAAGCCGCGAGCTTCCAAAAGATGAGGTTTTAAAATCCATACCAGTTATAATGATAACAGGCATAAGGGAGAAAATGAATCTAGCGTTTGGTTTTGAACCTGACAGCACCTGGCTCCCTGTAAAAGCAGTCCTTGAAAAAACTATTAAGCCGGATAAGCTGCTTGAAAAAGTTGAAGAATTTATAAAATAGTAAAAACATTCGCAGTATTTGGAATACAGTTTGTAAAAATATGGTTTTTATAGCCAGGCAGCAGGAAAAAAATTTACTCTGTTTAAAAGAATTGCTAAAAATTATTGCAGGAGTTTTATATTTATTAAGCTCCTGCTAATTTTTTTATAATTATTAATATTTTTTTTCTTTTAATTACTCTGATTTTAGCTTAAAATAACAAAAATTGATTTTTAGATAATAACAATTATTACAATAAGCAGATATTGTTCATAAAAACAGGAAGGAGACAAATGCTGTATAAGATTTTGGACAAGAAAGATTTTAAAAATTTCGTCAACAATCTTATTTACGCTTATGAAGTAACTGCCCCAAAAAAGGTAAGCCAAAAGCTGCACGATTTTCTGCCAGTAAAGGATTTCGGGGAGGTGGATCTTGGTTATAAAAGGACAACGCTGCCTCCGGCAAAAAAAATGCTTTTTCCTGCAAACGAGGCTCTTGCAAACTATAAAGTCGGAAATAATATTGAAGTAAAACCTCTGAATGAAAGCAAAGAGCAGCTTTTATTTGGAGCAAGTGCGTGGGATATTAATGGCATGAATTTTCTTGACAGGATTTTCAGCACTGATTTTATTGACGAAAATTATATGCAAAAAAGAAAAAAACTGAAAGTTGTTGGCATAGACGCAGAGCCTTCAGATGCTAATTTTGCAAGTTCAGTGGGTGCAGAATTTGCAAAAGAAGGATTTGATTTGTTTTTGTCTGATATAGGAGATAAATATCTTGTAAGACTCGGAACTGCTGCAGGAGCAGAAATAGCTGCAAAATTCGGCAATTTTTCGGACGCTGTAGATTCTGACTTCAGGGCATATGACAAACAACTGGATTTATACAAAAAGAAATTTAATATAAACGTAAATCTTGACAATTTCTTTGAAAATTTTGAAATTGTTTACGGGAAAAAAGATTTATGGGAAAAACTTGCAAATAGCTGTTTTTCCTGCGGTTCCTGCAATCTGGTATGTCCCACATGTTTCTGCTTCAATGTAAGGGATGATATAAATATAAATCTTGCCGAGGGTATAAAATCCCGCCAGTGGGATTCCTGCATGATATCAAATTATGGGCTTGTTGCAGGCGGACATAATTTCAGGCCGGATGAGGCCAACAGGCTTAAACAAAGGTACAGATGCAAATTGAAAACCTTTGTTGAAAAATTCGGACAGTATTCATGTGTCGGGTGCGGCAGATGTGTTGAAGCCTGCCTTGCTAAAATAAATATCTATGAAGACATTAATGCAGTGAAGGAAGAGGTGAGCATTTAAAATGGTGATGGATTTAAAAGAAAGAGCGAAAACAGAATCAATATATGTTCCAGATATTGCCACTATAACAAATATTAAGGACCTCACGCCCGCAGAAAAGCAGTTTACGATTAAAATTGATGATCCTGTAAAAAGAAAAAATTTTAATTTCCTGCCTGGTCAGTTTGTAGAGCTGACAGTTTTTGGAGTCGGGGAAGCTCCATTTTCAATACCCTCTTCTCCGAATAATAAAGAAACTTTTGAGCTTTGTATAAGAAGCATTGGAAGCGTTTCGGCGGCCCTCCACCGAATGAAAGCTGGCGCCAAGGTTGGTATTAAAGGCCCATTGGGTAAAGGATATTTTCCATATGAGAAAATGCAGGGCAATAATGTTGTAATAGTTGCAGGCGGTCTTGGAATGGCTCCGGTAAGGTCCCTTCTTCTGCAGATATTGGAAGACAGAAAAAGCTATAAAGATGTCACTCTTATTTACGGTTGTGTTGATCCGCAGGGTATGCTTTATAAAGACGAGATAAATAAACTTAAGGGAAGAAAAGACCTGAATGTGATGCTTACTGTTGACAGGCCAGATGATAGCTGGAAAGACGCTGTTGGCGTATGCACAAACCTTATACCACAGCTTAAATACCAGCCCGAAGATACTTATATTATAGTCTGCGGCCCTCCTGTTATGTATAAGTTTGTAATTATTGAACTTGAAGAAAAAAAATATAAA
>MU158506.1:3582-5075 GCA_015711775.1 Actinomycetota bacterium
GAACATATTCCTTTCGCTTGAAAGAAGAATGGAATGCGGTGTTGGAAAATGTAACCACTGTCATATCGGAAATAAGCTGGTTTGTGTTGATGGTCCGGTATTCAGCTTATGGGAAATTAAAAATTTAAAGGAGGCCATATAATGAGTAAGCCAAAGGTTGGGGTTTTTGGATTAGCCGGTTGTGGCGGGTGCCAGCTTGAAATTTTAAACCTTGAAGATGACCTGATTGATTTTATAAGCGCTGTTGACATAGTTCATTTTACGGAAGCAATAACTGAACATAGCGATACCTATGACATAGCATTAATAGAAGGTTCTGTTTCGACAAAACATGATCTTGAAAGGCTTGAGCACATAGCCAGTGTTGCTAAATTAATTATTGCTATTGGCGCATGCTCCTGTACAGGCGGGCTCAATTGCATGAAAAATCTTTATGGAACAGAAAAGGCAAAAGAACTTGTTTATGGTGATAAAAAAGACTGGATAGATGCAATTGATACAAAACCTATAGACGCTTATGTAAAAGTTGATTATTATGCAAGGGGCTGCCCCCCAACAAGAGCAGAAATTGTTGATATTGTAAAATCCCTCATAATGGGTAAGGTGCCTGAAATTCCTGATTATCCTGTATGTATTGAATGTAAAAGGCTTGGAAATGTTTGTGTTTATGAAACAGGCGGCACATGTATGGGGCCTGTAGCAAGAGCAGGCTGTAATGCAAGATGCCCCAGCGCAAACTCTGGGTGTGAAGCATGCAGAGGCGCTGTTGATGACCCGAATATAAATGCACAAAAGGACCTTCTTGACAGGTATGGTCTTACAGTTGAAGACATAATGGAAGGTTTTAACCTTTATAATGCATGTAAAAAAATAGAACAAAAAAATAAATAACCTGGAGGTCTTTTAAATGGCTACAAATTTAAATATAGAAGTTACACCAATATCAAGAGTTGAAGGTCATGGAGATCTTGTACTGGATGTAAAAAACCAGAAGATTGAAAAGCTTCAATTCAGGATTCCGGAATCTCCAAGATTTTTTGAAGCTATGCTTGTTGGTAAAAAATATACGGAACCATCCCATATCACTTCAAGAATATGCGGCATATGTTCGGTTGCCCATACCTTTGCTTCAATAAGAGCCACAGAAGCAGCTCTTGGCGTAAAATTAAATGACCAGATATTGAAGCTAAGAAAACTGGCAAATCATGGCGAAATGATTCAGAGCAATTGCCTCCATGTATATTTTCTTGCTGCTCCTGACTTTCTCGGTGTTGGAAGCGTGGTGCCTCTTCTTAAAACGCACCCTGCAGTTGTGCAGATTGCTGTAAATATGAAAAAAATAGCAAATGAAATGGTAAGGATTGTCGGAGGCAGGGCGGTTCACCCCATAACAACTGTTGTTGGAGGTTTTACAAAACTTCCCAGCGCTGAGGGGCTGCTTGATATGAAGGATATGCTGAATTCTCTTTATCCTGATCTTGAGACATCACTTT
>JACVJB010000108.1 GCA_015711775.1 Actinomycetota bacterium
AGTATTTTATCTATGAATATATATGCAAACACCATAAGCACTGAGCTTAAGACCAAATTAAGAAGTATACTCGTCCCTGCAGTTTTTAATGCCTTTTCTGTATTGCCTGCCCCTAAGGACCTTGATATAATGGAAGCTGAGCCAATTCCAACCATTATCCCAACTGCCATAATTATAAGCTGAATGGGAAGAACTATGGTAAGCGCAGTAATTCCCAGAGGGCCCACGCCCCTTCCTACAAAAAGCGTATCCACAATATTATAAAGCGCGCTTACAAGCATTCCAATTATCGCAGGAGTTGAAAATCTGAAAAGCAGGCTTCGCAGATTGCCGTTTAAGATTTGCTGTCTCTGTTCTTCCATTTAAATTTTTAATAAAAATTGATATTAAAATAATTCAGTTTCCGGTAGAGGCGCTCCTCTTTTCCGGAAACTGAACACTGGTGCTTGAAATAATATGTATATTTAGAAATGAAACAGTTTGCCGGAAAGGTCAGCCACAAGAACTGCTGTTTCTATTGCCACAACGCTTATAAGCTTTATCAATATGTTCATTGAAGGTCCTGCAGTATCCTTTAAAGGATCCCCTACAGTATCTCCAACAACTGCTGCTGCATGTTCAGGGGTACCGCTTCTGCCTTCTTCCTCAATTTTTTTCTTAGCATTATCAAGAGCGCCTCCGGAATTTGCCATAAATATTGCCTGGCCAAATCCTGAAAGAAGCGTGCCTATTATAAGGGCAACTACGCCGCCGGGCCCAAGTAAAATTCCGACAATTACAGGTATTGCAAATATCATTATGCCAGGTGCAATAATACCCCTCTGTGCCGCTCTTGTAACAATTGTAATAAAAGCTTTGGGATCGCCTTTTGAGCGCCCTGCCATTATTTCTTTTATCTGTTTTCTTGCTTCAATTACAACTTTGTCAGCAGCCCTTCCAACAGCTCCAATAAGAAGTGAGGTAAACAAAAACGGAAGCATTACTCCTGTAAAAAGACCTGCAAGTATTTTTGGATCCCTCATAAAATCCAAAAGCACATTTACATTAAGGAGCTCTATTTTTGAAAAATAAGCCTGTCCGAGGGCAAGCGCCGTAATGGCCGCGCTTCCAATGAGTATTCCTTTTCCAATAGCTGCTGTTGTATTTCCTACTGCATCAAGCTTGTCTGTGGTTTTTCTTACCTCAGAGGGCAGTTCAGTCATTGAAGCAATTCCGCCCGAGTTATCTGCAATTGGTCCGTAAACATCTATTGTTATTGCAAAAGGGGTAACGGAGAGCATGGAAACTGCCGCAAGTGAAACTCCATAAAGGCCCATTTTAAAATCTGTACCCCCGCCGGAAATATAGAAGGAAAAAAGCATAACCGCTATTACTGTAAGAGCAGGAAGCAATGTGCTTTCCATGCCATATGCAAGGCCGTTAACTACAAGGGTTGCGGGACCGCTTTTTGCGCTTTCAGAAATATTTCTTGTGGGCCTGTATCTGGAATCTGTGTATAGAAGCGTAAAGAGGCCAATGAGAAATCCTGCGAAAACTCCGCCCAGCGTTGCATAAAACAGGAAGGTGTAAGAGGAGCCCAGTATATATCTAACAGTGAAAAATGACAGTATTACTATTCCAATTACAGTAATAAATAACCCGGCAAGAGTAGTTGCCGTAAGCTTGCTTACGGTGGCATTTTCTTTATACCTTCCAACTATTATCTTTATAATAAATATTGCAAGAATTGAAGCAATAGCGCCTGCTGTTGAAATTATCATAGGAAGTATTATGCTGTTCAGCATAAGCGGTGAGTTTCTGAATGCCAGAAAGCCAAGAAATTCAGTTGCTATAATTGCACCAACCCATGACTCGAGCGAGTCTGCCTTCATTCCGCCGACATCACCCACATTATCGCCTACATTATCAGCAATTGTTGCAGGGTTTCTGTAGTCGTCCTCATCAAGGCCCGATTCAACTTTACCTACATAATCAGCGCCCATATCTGCAGCTTTTGTATATATGCCGCCGCCGGTTCTCATAAAGAAAGCTGCAAAACTTGCGCCTATGGTAAACGTTATAAGTATGTTTACAACGCTTTCCATGCTGTCAACAGGATTTGCCGCTGTCCTGCCATAGTACCAGTAAAGTATATTAAACCAGAATGCCGTGTCAAATAAAGCCACAGTTGCCAGCAGCAGCCCTGATGCAGACGCTGCAGTAAATGCAATATTCATTGCCTCTCCAAGGCCTTTTTTCTGGGCGGCAAATGTTACTCTTGAATTTGATGTGGTTGAAATCCACATGCCTATATAACCTATAAGCAAACTGAATCCCATACCTGTTGCAAAAGCCGGAAGTGAGGGCCATTCAAGGTATTTGAAATAAACCATTACCCCGAATAGCGCCAGCAGCACCGCAAAAAATATTGACATTACTTTAGCCTGCTGGTTCAGGTATGCTCTGCTGCCTATAGAAATGGCATCCGATATCTCTATCATCCTGGCTGTTCCCCTGCTTTTCTTACGCACAAGAGAAGCAAAAATAATTGCAAGGATAAGTGAGATAACAGCTCCCATGAAAGGCACTATTCTTAACCATAGCATGTTGGACACTTAATACCCTCCTCTTTAATTTGATAAAATAAATAAATATTCATAAACCCCGAAAAGGACTATACGCTAAGAAACTTATCATATAATTACTTATTAAAATGCTATGACAGCGCCATCAATTATTAATAAAAATGACATAAAAACTCAAAAATTATAGCACTTTAAAAAGAATAATTGTATAAAGATTTCTGACTTATTTATTACCTTTTTTTTTCTTTTCAAGCAGCACCCTGAAAGCTTCAACCGTGTCCTTTATACTGTTATTCCAGGAAAATACTTTCTCCACCCTTTCCCTGTTTTTCGCTCCCAGTCTTTTTGTCTGCTCAGGATTATCTATTGCCCAAAGGATCTTTTCTGCAAGATTTTGCGCCTTATCGCCCTGCGCATAAATTCCCCCGTCTTCAAGAAACCGGCGGTTATTCTTTGAATCAAAGCACACAACAGCAAGACCGGCACCCATATAATTAATGACTTTGCCGCTTGCCTCGCCCGCTTTATCAACCTTAGGCTCAACCGCCACATCGCTTATAAGCAGGTAATCAGGAAGATCAAAATAGTCAACCATGCCAGTCATGCGGACATTTTTTTCAACGCCCAGTTCCTTTATCTTTTTTTGAGTCTCTTCCACAGGGTAACCGACTATAAGAAAATGAATGTCTTTTCTTTTTTTAAGCACCATTGGTATTGCGTCAACAAGATTCCATATGCCTTTTGCCGCAAGAAGAGCGCCCGTAAAAATTACAAGCGGGGAGTTTTCCGGTATGCCAAGCTCCTTCCTGAAACCTTGCTTAACGGGCCTGTTGAAAAAATCAGTGTGCACGCCATCAATTACTACTTTAACCTTTCGGGGTTCTATCTTAAACCTGTTTTTGATTATATCCCCGTTTGATACAGAGCTGCAGATAAAGAAATCGGGCATCCTGCATATAAGTTTTTCAAAATTGTGGAAAAACCATTTAACAGGGCCGCCTTTTAGCCAGTTAAAGGTGCCCAGCTCTGAAGTTAGGCTTCCCTGTACATCAAAAACAAGCGGAGCCTTTCCAAATGATATAAGATATTTTACGAGCCCTCCTACAAATGCGCCCTCATGAAGATGGCCGTATATGATATCAGGCTTTTCCTTAAGATATATTAAAGCTGCCTTAAAAAAAAGAAGAATATCGATATAGAATTTGTGCCAGGATGGCCCTGCTTCAAGCTTTTTGTACCATGGAATATTTATAATCCTCCTTATGTCAAGCCCATCAAGATCCCTTCCATTATGATATGTGCATATAATATTATAATGGTTGTAATGCTTCAAAGCCTGCATCTCACCAAGGATTCTCATATGGCAGCCGCGATCTGCAAAAAATGGCGTGGGCACAATGTTTAAAACTTTAACAATTTTTGATTTTTCTTCAGGCATTAATAGCTTTCCTTAGTATGTATTATTTAAAAAGTATTCCCTGTATCCTGCATGGATTTAAATTAATTTAATAATGCATTATAACATGAAAATTTTGAAAGAATAAACTGTAAAAAAATGTCAGTGGCAGCTATAATGAAAATAATAATTCATTATTAAAAGGGATTTATTACTGATAATAAAATCATGTAATAATGCTCCCGGTTCTTAAAGAAAGGAATATATATGGGCATTTTCGGGATACTGCTTTTTCTTGCAGGCACTGTCATGCTAATTGTCGGGATTGTTGGTGCTATTGAGGTAATATTGGTTATTGGCATAGTGCTTATTGTTGTCGGGCTGATTTTCTTCCTGTTTGCCGGTTTTCGCACAATCAGGCCCACACAAAAAGGTATTATTGAAAGATTCGGAAAGTATATGAGGACAAGGGATGCCGGTCTTACCTGGATAATACCGCTGGTTGAAAAAATATACAGAGTTAACATTACAGAGCAGATGGTTGACATTCCTCCCCAGATGGTCATAACCCAGGATAAACTTAATGCTTCAGTCGATGCTGTTGTTTACTACAAAATAAGGGACGTAAAAGCAAGCATATACAATGTTGATGATCACAGGGCTCAGCTTACAAGTCTTGCAAGAACAACTTTAAGGGCTGTTATCGGCAATATGACACTTACTGTCGCTAACGAAAACAGGGCTTCAATAAATGAAAGAGTCGAAACCGTACTTGATAAGGAAACTTCAAGCTATGGAGTTGAAGTATTAAGATGCGAAATACAGAAAATTGAACCACCTGCTGATGTTCAGGCCGCAATGAATAATGTCGTAAAAGCTGAACAGGAAAAAATAGCTGCCAGGGATTATGCAACTGCCACTGAAACAAGGGCAGACGGCGAAAAAAGGGCAGAGATTAAAAAAGCTGAAGGCGTAAAACAGGGCCTTATTCTTTCTGCGGAGGGAAAAGGCGAAGGAATAAAGATTGTAGCAAATGCTGAAGCAGACAGGATAAAGATTGTAAATGAAGCTGCAGATAAATATTTTATAGGAAATGCCCAGGTTT
>JACVJB010000109.1 GCA_015711775.1 Actinomycetota bacterium
TTTGCATTTTCAAGGGCTTTAAATGCAGTTTCAGTTGCCTGAATGGCCATTTCAGTATTGGTTTCTGAAAGCTGGACAGCGACATGATTTGCATCAAGAGCGCTCTGATAGTTTATTTTTGCAATTGCTATGGATTTTCTGGCAATCTCCAGGTTCTGTTCCGCCTGCATAATATAAAGCATTGTCTTTGAATCATCAATTTTAATAAGAAGCTCTCCCTTTTTAAAAGTATCTCCCTGGCCCAGTATTTCAATTACTTCTGCTGACTGGGTTAATGAATAATTCCTTTTCTCGGTTGAATCAACTGTTCCTGTGGAAGAAACTGTTTCTATTATATCTCCGCGGATAACAGTAAAAGTTTCAATTTCAGGCATTTCTTTTCTGCAGCCTGCAGCAAACAATAAAACCGCAGTAATTAACAGTATTAACAATACAGCTATAAGTCCGGTTTTTGCGCTTTTAAAATTTTTAGAATTTTTCATAATGCTTTCTTCCTGTCAGTAATTTTTAGAAAAATTAATTATTGGTTATTAATATCGATTAAAGGATAGTATATATCATGAAGCATTGCATTAAAAATATTTATGGCTTCTTCAAAAATTATATTGAATTCGATATATACTAAATTCATACCCTGCTATTGTCAAGCAGTTGCAGCATTTTTTACAGTCTTTTTACAGATATTTTTACAGTCTTTGCTGATAATTAATGTATTATTTGGTATCCTTGTTGTATAATCATTAACTGTTTTTTACATGCCGAAAAAACTATTAAACTTTAAGAATATAAAAACCTTCAAATAAATACTTAAAAGGAGAAAAGATGAGCGACTATACGACAATTGCAGAAATTTATGCAAGAGAGATACTTGATTCGAGAGGCAACCCGACTGTGGAAGTTGAGACAGTGCTTGAATGCGGCGCATACGGAAGGGCTGCAGTTCCCTCAGGCGCTTCAACTGGAGCATTTGAAGCCGTTGAGCTTCGTGACGGAGACAAGACAAGGTATATGGGAAAAGGAGTTATTAAGGCAGTTACCAATGTCAATGAAATAATTGCAGCTGAGCTTGAGGGTTTTGACGCAATAAACCAGAGGGAAGTTGACCAGATAATGCTGGATATTGACGGAACGCAAAATAAGGAAAAACTTGGAGCTAACGCAATACTTGGCGTATCCATGTCAGTTGCAAAGGCGGCAGCAGCAGCTCTTGAAATACCTCTTTACAAATACCTCGGCGGGGTAAACTCGTACAAACTGCCTGTGCCTATGATGAATATACTAAATGGAGGAAAACACGCAGACAACAGCGTTGATCTGCAGGAATTCATGGTAATGCCTGCCGGCGCGCAAAGCTTTACGGAAGCGCTTCGCATATGCGCGGAAGTATTTCATACTCTTAAAGGTGTGCTTAAAAAAGACGGCATGAGCACTTCTGTTGGTGATGAAGGCGGTTTTGCGCCAAATCTTAAAACAAATGAAGATGCAATAAAATATATAATAAAAGCTATTGAACAGGCAGGCTATAAGGCAGGAAAAGATGTATATATAGCTCTTGACCCTGCAGCAACAGAATTGTATAAAGATGGAAAATACAATCTTACTGGAGAAGGCAAAGTTCTTACATCAGCCGAAATGGTAGAGTATTACAGCCTGCTTGCAGATAAATACCCTGTTATTTCAATAGAAGACGGCATGGCCGAAGAAGACTGGGACGGATGGAAAATGCTGACTGAAAAAATCGGGGATAGAGTTCAGATTGTAGGTGATGATTTGTTTGTAACAAATACAAAACGCCTTGCCAAAGGAATAGAGCTTGGTGTGGCAAATTCAATACTTATTAAGGTAAACCAGATAGGCACGCTTTCAGAAACTTTTGATGCTATAGAAATGGCAAAATGCGCGGGTTACACTGCCGTTGTTTCCCACCGTAGCGGTGAAACAGAGGATACAACGATTGCTGATATCGTAGTTGCTGCAAATACTGGACAAATAAAAACAGGCGCACCTTCAAGAACTGACAGGGTGGCAAAGTATAATCAGCTTTTAAGAATTGAAGAAGAACTTTATAATGAAGCAGTCTATCCGGGTCTTAAAGCTTTTTATAACATTAAAAGATAAGAGTCATGCTTAAATTCAATGCTTACAGGTAAAACAGTAATTTCAAATATTGCAGATGAAGTAGAGGAAAAACTGCTGAAGGGCAAACTGTATGAGTGCCCTTCAAAAGACGCTCAGCAAAAAATAGTGCTCATGACTAATGATGACGGTATAGAGGCATCGGGACTGAAAACACTTTATGCAGCTTTCTGCAGCGATAAAAAATATGATGTGAGGATTGTTGCGCCTGACAGAGAAAGAAGCGCAGTGGGGCATGCAATAACAGTGTTTGATCCCATATCTGTAAAAAAAGAGTATATTGACGGAATTTTTTGCGGATATTCAGTGGATGGAACTCCTGCTGACTGTGTAAAGCTTGCAATAACGGCAATATTTGAAAAAAAGCCTGATATTCTGATATCCGGAATTAACAGGGGGGCAAATATAGGCGAGAACATAATATATTCCGGAACAGTTTCCGCAGCAACAGAGGGTACCATTTACAATGTGCCGTCAATAGCAGTATCTCTCGACAGCTTCAGGGATACAGATTACAGTTTTGCTGCAAAGTTTGCAAAAAAAATTGCTGATATGGTAATAAAACTAAATAATTTGCCCGTCCGCACACTGCTTAATATAAATATTCCCGATGCTGCGGAAAAAGATATAAGAGGAGTCAAAATCACTCATCAGAGCGATGTTAAATTCAGGGATATTTTTATAAAAAGGGTGGATCCGCGCGGAAGGGAATATTACTGGATGGACGGGGAATATGAGGTGAGCTCTTTTGACAAAGACAGTGATTTTGCTGCGCTGCGGGATAATTTTATTTCTGTGACCCCAATACAGCATGACATGACAGATTACGGGCACATTGACTATTTCCGCGGGCTTCTAAAAAACGCGATGTAGTCAAATTATATTTACTTTGAAGTAGTAAAAAATATGAAAAATCATTTTATAAAAGACTTAAAGCCGGGCGATACCGTAGATACTGTATTTATACTGGTTAAAAAAACGTTAAAAAAAACAAAAAACGGCCAGAATTACAGCGCTTTAAGTTTCCAGGATAACAGCGGCAGCATAGAAGGTATTATATGGACCGAAGCATGCCAGAGCATGGAACTGTTTAAAAAAGGCAATTTTGAAGAAGGCGACTATGTGAAGGTGCAGGGCTCTGTTTCTGAATATAAAGGAACAAGACAGCTCGATATAAACAGGCTGCTGCCTTTAAGTGAAGAAGAAAAAAGCGTTATTGCTCATGAGGATTTTGTAAAAAGCTCAAAAAGAAATACAGGCCAGATGTTTAAAGAGCTGCTAAGTATTATCGAAAGTTTTAAAAACCCGCATCTCAGGAAGCTGGCCGAGTCTTTTTTTTCTGACCCTGTCTTTAAAAACAATTTCTGCTTCTGGCCGGCGGCAGTTCAGTATCACCATGCCTATATTGGCGGGCTGCTTGAGCACACTCTTTCAATGGTAAAAATTTGCGACTACCTTGCAAACTGTTATGAAAACATAGACAGGGATCTGCTCATTACGGGCGCAGCGCTTCATGATATAGGAAAAATAACCGAATACAGTACAGAAAAAAATGGCGCACTTATAAAGATTACAGACGAGGGAAAGCTGCTTGGACATATCACAATAGGATATGGCATTGTAATGAGCAGGTTAAAACTTATAAAAGATTTCCCCAAAGACCTTGAGAAAAGGCTGCTGCATATAATTCTTGCCCATCACGGTCACAAGGAATTCGGTTCGCCTAAAAGGCCAAAAACGCTTGAGGCATTCATAGTTTATCATGTTGATCATATGGATGCCGATATTGGCGGATTTAACTTTATTCTTGAAAATTCCGGCAGTGAGGCCCAATGGTCAGAGTATTTGAAAAACTATGAGAGGTCCATATATCTCAAATCACCAGATTATTCAGACAGCGCTTCCGCGGAAGAGCAAAACGGCAACAACGTCAGTCCACAAAATACACAGGCAGAAGATGTTCTTTTTTAAAGAAGCGATTTTATTTTTTTAAAAGCAGCGATGCTTTTCCGCATATTGCATTAACTGCATCCGGCACTGTTGCAATATACGGAGCATATGAAGTATCAGTCATGTATAAGTCATCAACTGTCATTTCTGCAGTAATGGCAGCGGCAAAAACATCAATTCTTTTTCCTACTCCCGCCCTTCCGGCCATCTGCGCTCCAAGCAACTTTCGTGAGTTTTTGTCAACAATTATAACTATGTTAATTTTTTCAGCAGGCGAGAAGACACCGACATGAGAAGAAAACTGCCCTGTAACTTTAATTGCATTAAACCTGTATTCGGCTGCCTCTTTTAAGCCAATGCCGGTTCTTGCAAACTCATAGCCGAATATTTTATCAACCTGAGTTCCTGCAGAGCCTGCAAATATATCGTCTTCTCCTGCAGCATTGGCTCCTGCAACCCTGCCTGATCTTATGGCATTTCCCGCAGTGGGGAAATAAGAATAAGATTTTGTCACTATATTTTTAACAAGGCAGCAATCTCCTGCAGCAAATATATTCGGCTGTGAGCTCTGCTGCCTCTGTGATACTTTCATCGCGCCCCTTATGTCAAGATCCACAGATGAATTTTTAAGAAATGAAGTATTTGGTTTAATTCCTGTTGCCATTATCACAATGTCGGCATCAATATTAGAACTTGAGCCATATTCATGCTTCATGTCTTCAACAGTGGCGGAATAGCAGATACCTTTGCTGTTGGCATTTATTCTTGAAAGCCTGCTGCCGCTTAAAAGAGTAACTCCTGCGCCGGTAACAGCGGCCTGCATAATGCCTGATATCTCTGTTTCAAAATCACTGAAAATACTGTCCTTTAATTCCACAATGCTTACCTTTAAACCTCTATGAAGCAAAGCTTCCGCTGCAAGAAGCCCGATATATCCTCCGCCTGCAATAACTGCA
>JACVJB010000110.1 GCA_015711775.1 Actinomycetota bacterium
TGAAATTCAGATAAGGACCTTTGAGATGCACAAATTTGCAGAGTATGGAATAGCTGCTCATTACAAATATAAGGAGGGCATATTTGCCCAGTCCGAGTTTGATAAAAGAATTGCATGGATTCGCCAGTTACTTGACTGGCAGAAGGAGCTAAAGGATCCCCAGGATTATCTCGAATCTCTGAGGCTGGACCTTTTTCAGGAGGAGATATTTGTTTTTACTCCAAAAGGCAAGGTTATAAACCTTCCGCGAGGGGCCACTCCAATTGATTTTGCATACCAGATTCACACAGATGTGGGCCATAACTGTATCGGCGCAAAAAGAGACGGCGTAATGATTCCAATTGAGAGCCAGCTTGAAAACGGCAACATAGTGGAAATAATTGTTTCAAAAACACCTAAGGGGCCAAGCAGGGACTGGCTCGGCATAGTCAAGACATCATCAGCAAGAAATAAAATCAAGCAATGGTACAGCAAGGAAGAAAGACAGGAATCCTATAACGCCGGCAGGGAGATAATGCTTAAGACCCTGAGGAAAAACAGCCTTTCATTTAAAGATGTCCCCAATAAAATATTTGATGAAGTTGCAAGAGAGATGAACTTTGAAAGCAATGATGCCCTGCTGCGAAGCATAGGCTCAAGAAAAATATCGGTGCATCAGGTCTTTACAAGGATAATAAAAAAACTCAACCAGAAAGAGGAGCCTGAAAAGGAAATAACTGTTGATGACATCACAAAGGCTCCTGTAGCGCCAAGACGCTCAGGAAGCGGAATCATTGTAAAAGGCATGGACAATGTTTTAATTTCCATAGCCAAATGCTGCAACCCGGTGCCGGGCGATAAAATTACCGGCTATATTACAAGAGGCAAGGGCATTTCCGTGCACAGGATCGACTGCAATAATATTGTTATGCTGCAAAAAAATGACAGCGAGCGCTTTATTGAGGTTAGCTGGGACACCTATGCTCCTCAGAGGTTTAATGCAGAAATCCAGGTTGAGGCAATTGACCGCACAAAGCTTTTGCGCGATGTCACAAATGTTATCAGCGAATATGATTTAAACATCATTAATGCAAGCACCTCGCGTTCAAGTAAAAACGGCATAGCAAAGTTCAGGTTTGTCGTTGAAATAAGCAATAAATATATATTAAAAGATATTATCAACAATATAAAACTGGTAGAATCAGTGTATGACGCTTACAGGGTTCTGCCGAGAAAGCAGTAATGAAAGTAAAAAAACTAATACTCGGTTATTACAATGTCAATTGCTACATAGTCTCATCAGAAGATACGTGCTTTATAATTGATCCGGGCGCAGATTTTAAAAGTATAGACAGCTACCTTTTACAGGAAAACTTGAGACCCGAATTTATATTAAACACGCATGGCCATTACGACCATATAGGGGCGGTTCCGGAGATACTGCAGAAGTACAATATACCTTTCTACATTGATTCTGAAGATGAATTTATTATAACTGATCCTGAGAAAAATTTTTCTTCAGTTTTTGCCGGAAATCCATTATCATTACAAACTTATAAGCTGATTGGCTCTGACGATGTCTCTTTTTTTAGTGAAAAAGGCATAAAAATATATAAAACTCCCGGCCACACCCCCGGAAGCATAATAATAGAAACAGGAGCATATCTTTTTACGGGTGACCTTCTTTTCAGAGGAGGAGTGGGAAGAACTGATCTGGCAGGTGGAGATATGAAAGCGCTTAAGAGCTCGCTTGTAAGCCTGAAGAAACTTGACAGCAAGCTCAATGTCCTTGCCGGCCATGGCGCAAATAGCTCACTTGAATATGAGATTTCAAATAATTATTATTTAAGCAGCGATTTTCTGGAAGGTGAAGTTAAGTGGTTATAAATTCCCCGAGAGGCACAGCAGATATATTTGGCGATGATATTATCTGCAGGAACCTTATTATTGAGCAGGCAAAAAAGCTGTTTAAGCTGTTTAATTATAGCCAAATTATAACGCCTGCATTTGAGCACACTGAAGTTTTTGACAGAGGTATAGGGCAGAGCACAGATATTGTTAAAAAGGAGATGTACACTTTTTTAGACAGGAAAGGTAGATCGCTGACGCTTCGTCCAGAAGGCACGGCTCCTGTTGTCAGGGCAATTATTGAGCACAAGCTATATTCCAAAATCCCCGTTAAGCTTTTCTATATCGGGAACATGTTTCGCTATGAAAGGCCTCAAAAAGGCAGGATGAGGGAATTCTGGCAGCTTGGCGTTGAGGCTGCAGGTGTAGATAACCCCGTTATTGATGCAGAAGTGATATGGCTTCTTGCCCTCATATTTGAAACGCTCGGTTTTAAAAAACTTAAACTTCTTGTAAACAGTGTGGGGTGCGCCGACTGCAGGCCTCCATACATTAATATATTTAAAGGCTACATTAAACCTCATCTTGAATCTTTGTGCTCTGACTGCAGGGAAAGATATGATACAAATCCTCTGCGGATATTTGACTGTAAAGTGCCATCTTGCGCAAAAATAATAAGTAGCTCCCCTAAAATTTACTCGAATATATGCAGCAGTTGTGCGAAGCATTTTAATACTGTAACAGACCTTTTAAAAGCTTTAAATATCCCGTTTGTTATAAAAGAGGAGCTGGTAAGGGGTTTTGATTATTATACAAGGACAATATTTGAAATCATATCGGAAGATCTTGAAAGTGTGCAGAATGCGCTCGGCGGGGGAGGAAGATATGATAAATTAATAGAACAGTTTGGAGGTCCCCCTTTACCTTCGATAGGGTTTGCAGTGGGAATAGACAGAACAATTGTGCTTATGAAGCAGTTAAGTGTTTCCTTGAGCAAAGAAGATAGCCAGAGTAATGTATTTGTAATACTGCTTGAGCGCAGATTTGAAAAATATGGGCTTGAGTTTTTAAATTATCTTCGAAAATGTGATATAAGGAGCGATATATCATTTGAAATAAAAAAGGTGGGCGCTCAGATTAAATTGGCAAAAAAGAATGAGTTTACCCATGCGGCAGTTATTGGTGAAGATGAGGCAACCTCAGGAAATATAACAGTAAAAAAACTGGCTGATTTTACCCAGAACCAGTTTAACTGGAAAAAAGATCCGCATAAGATTTATGATATTTTAAAGTAAAAAAAGGAGACGTTTACTTTTTTTACAACTGATTTATATCTTGAGTTTAGTGAAGGGAATAATTTTAGATATGACAAATAAGTATAGTAATATAAAAAAAGATGATTTTAAAAGTTATGCCACCACGCTGAGGTCAAATATGTGCGGAGAGCTTAACTTTGGCATGGTGGACAGCAAAGTGAAGCTGTGCGGATGGGTCAATAAAAGAAGGGATCACGGCAAGCTTATTTTTATAGATCTGCGTGATTTTTCCGGCCTTATTCAGGTTGTTTTTGATGCAAATATTAATGAAGCCTCATATAGCATTGCAAAAGAAATAAGAGCAGAGTATATAATTTCAATTGAAGGAACATTGAAGGCAAGGACTGCAGAAACTGTAAACAGAGACCTGGCAACCGGCGATGTGGAGGTGGCAGCAGACAGTATCAATATACTCAGCAGATCAAAAACCCCACCTTATGCGCTTGATGAAAGAGACAGGGTTGATGAGATGTCAAGGCTTAAATACAGGTATGTGGATCTGCGCACAGAGGATATGCAGGAAAATTTGCGGCTGCGACATAAGGTGAGCTCTACCACAAGGCAGTATTTAAACAGCAATGGTTTTATAGAAGTAGAGACGCCTATTCTTGCTAAAAGCACCCCTGAAGGGGCAAGGGATTTTCTTGTACCGTCCCGCTTAAATCCCGGCAATTTTTATGCGCTTCCGCAGTCTCCCCAGCTTTATAAGCAGATACTTATGTTTTCAGGTTTTGACAGGATTTACCAGATAGCAAGATGCTTCAGGGATGAGGACTTAAGGGCAGACAGGCAGCCGGAATTTACGCAGATTGATCTGGAGATGTCTTTTGTGAGCGTTGATGATGTTATAAAGCTGATTGAAGGCCTTATTACAAAAATATTTACCGAAGTGCTTGGTATGGAGCTTGCACTGCCTTTTAAAAGACTTACCTGGAGACATAGCATGGAGACCTACGGTACCGATAAGCCTGACTTGAGATTTGGCATGCAAATTACGGATCTAACGGATATATTTAAGAACAGCCAATTTAATATTTTTATAAATGTACTTTCAAGAAAAGGTGTCATTAAGGGTCTAAAAGTTGATGACGGCAGCCAGTTTACAAGAAAGGATCTTGATGATTTTGTGTATACTGCTAAAAAATACGGAGCAGGCGGCCTTATATGGATGAAGGTGGAAAGCAATAATGTGTTAAATTCGCCTGTTGCAAAGTTTTTAACAGACGGTGAGAAGCAGCTTCTGATAGAAAGGCTTGACCTTCATGAGAATAATCTTGTGTTAATTGTAGCTGATCAGTTTCTTAAGACATGCAGCGCCCTTGGCGTATTACGTAATTATCTTGGACACAGGTTAAATCTTATTGACCTTGATGCATTTAATTTTGCCTGGGTGGTTGATTTTCCGCTGTTTGAGTTTGATGACCGTGAAAAAAGGCTGTCGCCCATGCATCACCCCTTTACAAGCCCCAGTCCGGACAGCATGGACATGCTGGATATGGAGCCCCTTGGGGTAAAGAGCCTTGCATATGATATAGTGCTTAACGGAAATGAGATAGGCGGGGGCTCTATCAGGATAAATGACATTGAACTTCAGAAAAAGATATTCAAAATACTTGGTTTTGATGATAAAAGGATTGAGGATAATTTCGGATTCTTCCTGAGAGCGCTGCAGTATGGCGCGCCCCCACACGGGGGGATTGCACTTGGCATGGACAGGCTTGTAATGATAATAGGAAGGCTTGAGAGTATTAGAGAAGTAATAGCGTTTCCCAAGACTCAGTCCGCATATTGTATGATGACTGAGTCGCCTTCAGTGGTTACTGAGCAGCAGTTAAGTGAAGTGAGCATAAAGCTGTCCCCAATAAAAAAACGGGATCAGGAATAAACTTTGAGATTA
>JACVJB010000111.1 GCA_015711775.1 Actinomycetota bacterium
TTCTTGTTTGTCATACTGTTCGTTTGCTTCGTCAATTTGGGTTTCAAGTTGGGCGAGTGTTTGTTTATTGTCTTCAATCTGCGTACTGCCTTCTTGAATTTGTTTTTGAATGGCTTCTAGTCTTCTGCTTTTTTCCTTAACAGTAACGACGTCATTAACTTTAAGCTGATATGATGGGATATCAACACCAAGCCATATTTCATTATTGCCCTGTTAAAAAGCAGTATAATAAAACTGTCAATTGTAGCCATAATAAAAGATGGAGCTCCTATCTTTATTGTTTCCCAGATTATTTTCAAATCAATTTTAAAATCAGCAATCCTGAACCTGAAAATACTGTTGCCAAACTTGAAATACAGTATTATAAAAATTGCTGTAACAGACTGGCTTATTACTGTTGCAATGGCGGCGCCTTTTACTCCCATGCCAAGCCAGAACACAAAAACCGGGTCCAGAATCATATTAAGTATAGCGCCAATAAGCACGGGATACATGGACGCCCTGGGCTTTCCTTCTGCCCTGATTGCAATCCTGGCAAAGGCATCAAATGAATAAAGCACAAGTCCGCCAAGTATAATTAAAGCATAATCTTTTGCCAGCGGGAGCACTTCGCTTGAGGCACCAAAAAATTTCAGCAGCCTTTCAAGAAAAATATAACATGGCACCATAAACAAAATGCTCAGGAAAATATTAAGAAGAATTGCATTTGCGCCTGCATTTACTGCAACGTCTTTCTGCCCCGCGCCAAGATTTCTTGAAATTATTGAGCCTGACCCTGCCCCAATCATGAATCCTATTGCCCACATTATTATCATTATGGGAAGCACTATTGTCAGCGCCGCGATTCCAGTGGGACCGACTGCTTTGCCGACAAAAATCGTATCCACCATATTGTAAAGTGCCCCAAAAACAAGCGCTATTATGGGCGGATAAGAGAACTTAAAAAGCAGGGGGCGCAACCTGTCATTTAATATATGTTTTCTTTCTTCTTCCATTTAATGTAATGACTTATTACCAGTGATGAAATGATTATATTGATGAAGTATTTATTAAAAAGGAAATAAATTTATTTAAATTATTTTAAAAGATATTTAAAAAAATCTTTCAAACCTGTCTTTTTTTACCTTGCATACGGGGCATACCTCGGGAGGGTCTTCTCTTGCGCATAAATACCCGCACACCCTGCATCTCCAGACGGGCAATTTAAGACTTCCAGCGACTGGCATTGCCTGATTACTATTATTGCCTTCAGAACTATTATCTTCAGCAGAAATATCATTTCGGGAGTATCTTCTTTCAGGAATTGGTTTAAGTGCCTTAAGGCCACTGAATATATCCTTGTCCACATACAGCCCACAGTAACAGGCGCCAAAATCATTAATGTCGGCATCGCGATAATCGCATGGACAGATAATATCCCTGTCATTTTCAATAGAACCTGAAGATAACCTGCAAGGACAAGACTGGTAGCCATACCTTTCCTGATTTACCATCAGGCCCTTTACAAGGTCCTTCGAAAAATTTTCATCCGGATTTAAATGATAGCCGCCTGCTTCAGCATCTTTTTTTATTTTTAAATAAAGAACATCGATTTCCTGTTCTGTAATTTTCTTACTTATATCTTTTTCAGTCATAAAAAATAGCTTTCCTTTTCAAGCCGCCTATTTATCTTCAAACCTGTTTTTAATTTTTTCCTCATCAAACCCTACTATACAGTCTTTGCCGTCTATTACCATAGTGGGAAAGCCGCCTCCGGGATTATATTTTTTTATTTCTTTCATCATTTCCTGCTGCTGGCCAAAGTCAAGCAAATCAACATCTATGCAGTCATATTCAACATTTAAATCAGAAAGCAGCTTTTTTGTCTTTCCGCACCATATACATGTGCTTAATGCGTATAATTTGACATCACCCTTATTTTTGCCTTCGACATGTTTTGCTTCAATTGCCATATAATCACCTTCAAATCAAAAGAATATTATTAAATTTAAAGCACAATATATTTATATAAAAAGTCATATTATCATATAATAATGAAACTTCAAATCAGAAATAACTGTATGGGTTCTGCTGTGCGCCATTTACTCTGACCTCAAAATGAAGATGCGGCCCGGTTGAGTAACCCGTAGAACCAACATATCCTATAACCTGTCCCCTTTTAATTTTACTTCCTGCAGATACTGCAAATCCTGAAAGGTGGGCATAAAAAGTGGCAAAGCCTCCTCCATGATAAACCAGTATTGCATATCCGTATCCTCCCATATATTCAGCCTGCAGAACTTCGCCGTCTGCAGCAGCAATTACAGGTGTTCCCGTATCTGACCCTATGTCTATTCCGCCATGAAACGCATTGACTCCGGATATCGGACTATTCCTGTATCCGAAACCGCTTGTAAGAACGCCTGTTGTGGGATAAAGCAATTTCCCGGGCGCATTGCCGTGTCTGAGAGCTTCAAGTTTTTTTGTAATCTCATTTTCTTTTGCCGCAAGCTCTTTTTCCATTTTTATCAATGCTTCCTTATTTGCCCTGGTTTTACTTAGCAGCATTTTTTTCTCAGTATAAAGATTTTCAACTTCCCTTTTTTTGATTTCAGAATCTTCCACAAGCTTTTCAATTCGGTCTTTCTGTTGTTTCTGCTCCTCTTTTAATTCCTCTATATTTTCTTTTATTGAAATATTTTTATCCCTGGTTTGCTGCAGTTCATTAAGGACTTTTACATCCTGCCGGGCAATCATATTCATTAACTTCAGCCGGGAAAATAATTCAATAAAGGTATCTGATTCAAAAAGCAGCTGGATTAAATCCTGCCCGCTGTTTTTATATATGGAGGCTACCCTGTCATTTAGAATAACTGCTTTTTCTTTAAGACTATTTTCAAGATCCGCAAGTTCTTTTTCTTTTATTACAAGGTCAATTGTTAACCTGTCAACCTCTGTCTTTGTTTGTGCAAGCTTTGCGTTTAAACTTTCAAGCTCGCTTAGCGAGTTCAGGAGGTTTCCTTCTACCTGGCTCACCTGGTTAATATACTCTGCTTCCGCTGTTTTTGCCTGTTCAATTTCTTTGCGGGCGTTTTCTTTCTGTTTCTTGACTTTTTCAAGTTCCTGCTCAAGAGTTTCCGCAAAAATGGTTTTTGAAGGATTTTGGGTAAAAAAAGATAAGGATAAAGCAAGCATAAAAATTACAATGCATACTGAAATTATGCACCTTGCTTTTAAACATCCTTGCTGCTTAATTGCTTGCTTCATTTTTTTGCTTCGTTGTTATGCTTTGCTTAAAATTACTGCTGCATTTAGTGCTAAATATTTAACTATTTTTTGATTTAATGTATCAATAATTCAGTACATTAATAATTATACACTTAAATAAATAAATAATGCAAAATTTTTAATATTGATTTAATATTAAACAGAAAATGAAAAAATTTAAAATTGCCCTGCTCCAGTCAAGGGTTAAAGAAGACAAAGAAGAAAATCTTAAAAACGCCTCAGATATGATATATAACGCTGCTATGGGTAATGCTGATATTATAGTGCTTCCTGAAATGTTTAACTGTCCTTACGCTAATTCCTTCTTTGCCGGGTATGCTGAAAAATATCCAGGAACAACTGCGGAAATACTTTCAGAACTTTCAAAAAAACTGTCCGTATATATTGTGGGCGGATCCATACCTGAAATAGATGATGAAGGCAGAATTTATAATACGTCATTAATTTTTAACCGCAACGGCAGCCTGATTGCAAAGCACAGGAAAATACACCTTTTTGATGTCTGTATTGAAAACGGCATCTGCTTCAAAGAGTCCGATGTGCTGAGCGCCGGAAAAAGAATAACTGTTTTTGAAACTGAATTCTGCAAAGCCGGTGTTGCAATATGCTATGACATAAGGTTTCCTGAACTAATACGTAAAATGACACTTGCAGGAGCCGAAATAATAATTGTTCCTGCAGCTTTTAATATGACCACAGGTCCGGCCCACTGGCATGTTACTGCCAGGGCAAGGGCCATTGATAACCAGGTTTATATTGCCCTTGCATCTCCTGCGAGAAACCATAAATCCCCTTACATTGTTTATGGGCATTCCCTGGTTGTAAATCCATGGGGAAAAATTATTTCAGAAGCTTCAACAGGCAGACAGATTATTTTTGCTGAGATCGACACCGATTACCTGGAAAAAATAAGGCAGCAGCTTCCCCTGCTTATGCACAGAAGAACTGACTATTAGCGCATCCTGATTATTCAATTATTTTTACATTTATAAAGTTGGTGCTGCCGGGCTTATTAACCATTACACCTCCGGTTACTACAACCATATCGCCCTGCTTTATAAGGTTTTGCTCCCTGCTCGCCCTAACAGCTTCTGCAATCATGCTTTCAATATCAGCCTTAAAACCTGTTTTTACCGGAATTACTCCCCAGCTTATCATAAGCTGCCTGATAACCCAATCATGTGGGCTTGCGCCGATAATTATAGTAAGCGGCCTGTTTTTTGATATCTGCCTTGCCGTACTGCCTGACTGTGTCGCTGTAATTATTGCTTTTGCACCCAGCACATTTGCAATTTCACACGCGGCAAAGCTTATTGACTCTGTAATACTGTTCTTTTTAAGGGAAAATTTTTTACTAAGAATCTCTCTGTAGTCCAGTATCTCCTCTGTTTTTTTAATTATTTTTGCCATCATCTGCAAAGAAGGCAGCGGAAACATTCCTGCTGCCGTTTCTCCTGAAAGCATCAGCGCATCCGAACCGTCATGTATTGCATTTGCAACATCGCTAACTTCAGCCCGGGTTGGCCGGGGATTTCTTATCATTGAATCAAGCATTTGCGTGGCAGTTATTACAGGTTTTCCGGCAATGTTTGCTTTCTTTATGATCTTTTTCTGGATATTGGGGACATCTTCTTCTGGCATTTCAATGCCGAGGTCTCCCCTGGCGACCATTATTGCATCAGCGCGCCTCATTATGCTTTCAAATTCCGCAACTGCTTCATGAGTTTCAATTTTAGCAATGAC
>JACVJB010000112.1 GCA_015711775.1 Actinomycetota bacterium
TCCAGTGATTTCTTTTCTTCTTACTCTAAGTATCCATGGAAAGCATTGGCTATGCCTTGGATGAGCATTTACAAATGCTGCAATTAATACTGAAGTGTCAAAAAATACTTTCAATAATCTAAGTCCTTCACTATTTTTTTTATTCTGTCCCCCCTATCCTGGTTAATAAAATCTGTAAACTCCTCAAGGGGTTCCGAGCATACCACTATAATCCCATTATCGTCTTTTACAATAGGATTCAAGTTGCCAGGACTTATAAGGATTCCATTTTCCAGAGCTTCAAGATATACATCAGTATTGCTTTTAATTCCCATAGCCTGCCTTATTTTTTTTGGTATAACAACTCTTCCAAAACTGTCAATTTTTGTTTTTAATTTAATTGCCATATTTTTTCTGCTTTAAAAAATAATATTTTATTTATTGCCATTATATTATGGTTTTTGGCAAATAGCAATGGCAGAAATTATTTAAAATATTTTTTTGTTCATCTAAAATAGGCGTAATTCAATTTCGGAAACTTTATGAGTGCAACACTGCGGCCTACCTGTTGCAAAAACTGTAAAATAAGATAATATTATTAAAAATAGCAAATAGAACTGCAGTTATTTCAGTAATATATAGAATTTTAATTATTTAATATTTTTAAATTGGAATTAAAATGACAGATATAGAAAACAAGAAAAAAGAGCCCGATGCCACGCAGAACCCGGGATGCTATACCTGTGATAAATCCGAATGCTCCTGTGAAAACAACAATGCTTATATAAATAACCTTGTTGCCTGCATTACAAAAGAAGTAATGGATAAGCTGGGAAGCTAAAGGTAAACGAATATTTATAAAAAATCCTCAAGCATTTTTATCCTGAAATTTAGGGGTTTAAAAACCTCATAAAGCTTTTTATCGGCAGTTATGAAATCTGCTCTGTATTTCTCTGAAATTGAAACATATATTGCATCATAAATTGAGCTGCCTGTTCTTCTTGATAAATAATATGCATTGGCAAAATCATCCTGTTGCAGCTTTATAAAAATAAGTATATTTGAAATTACTTCAAGTATTTTTTTAAATGGTTCCATATCCATATCTGTCCTGAATCTACAAATACTTGTTATTTCATAAATAAGCAGTTCAGGGGCAAGTGCATGATAATATTTTGATATTGTTTTTTCATACAATTTTTTTGAAATTTCAAGATCATTTTCTTTTTCAAAATGAAACCATTTAAATACAACAGAAGAATCAAATATAACTGTTTCATGATCCTTTTCGCTTACAGCAAAATTATCAAAGTTTATTGTTTCAAAATCACTGTACTTTTCTGATGAGCTCATCTGTTCTCTCCTGCCTTAATTTCCTGATGTCCCTTACTGCGTCGACATTATCAAATACACCTTCTCTCCATAATTTTTCACCAAGACTCATCAAGTTTTTTATTGATTCTTTCTGTTTTTTAAATGCAATATAATCATCTATCTGTTCAAAGTATTTTTTTGCAGCTTCTGCAAAAAATTCAGAACGGTTTTTATTAATCACTTTTTTATAATTGTCAACTTTTTTAAGAATCTCTTCATTTATTGATATATTTATTACTGCCATAGTTTACCTCTTTTAATTAATTGAATAATCATGCTAAATTGTATAGCTATCTGCATGAAAAAAATTAACGTGCATTTGATTTTATCATAGGTAAAATTATTCTACAATAAGTTATATAACACTATATATAATATATTAACTAAATTAAAATAAAAATTATTTTGATTTCTGTTATTGGTGAGCATGTTCATAGGGATTTCTAAGGATAATATGTATTTGTTACCATATTATTATATACTACTAACATAATTTTATTTTAAGTATTTATTATAGAGGAGGAAACCATGAAAAAGCTTACAATAAAAAGCCCGGAATTTGGCAACAATGAAATGATTCCTTCCAAATTCACATGTGAAGGAGAAAACATAAATCCTGAATTGAAAATATCAGGAGTTGGAGCAGAAACCAAAAGTCTTGTCCTTATAATGGATGACCCTGATGCGCCAATGGGCACATGGGTTCACTGGACCTTATGGAACATTGATCCTGAAACAGCAGTAATCCCGCAAAATAGTGTACCGGAAGGCGCAGTTGAGGGAATAACATCCTTTAGAAAACCCGGTTATGGGGGCCCTTGCCCGCCGTCAGGAACACACCGTTATTTCTTCAAATTGTATGCGCTTGACAAACTGCTTGAGCTTGGCACGCAAACCACCGCAGGTGATATTGAAAAAGCGATGGAAGGGCACATCCTTGACAGTGCGGAGCTAATAGGGCTTTATAAGAAGGTCAAATAACTTGCCTTTGGTATAGTTTTCACTTGATGATAAACTTAAAACAGTAATTATTTAATAAAATCAAGTATGAATTTTATGCCAAGGTAAAGCAGAAATGCGCTGCATACAAGTAATATTGCTATATATACTTTCTGGTTAAAAAAACGCCTGCCCGTGCTTACTATAAATCCCACAAGCAAATACCATATAAAATCTGCAAGAATATGGCCAACATAAAACGAGGATACGCCTGCATAGCTGTAAGTTACGCTTTTTATCATGAAAGTTGCGCCAATTGTTAGCCACCATACGTACCAGTACGGGTTTGCAAGGCTTATAAGCACGCCTTTTCCCATAATTATAAATGTGTTTTTTGTCCCAAGTGGCGCGCCCATTTTCCTGTTTTCAAAATCCAGGGTGATTTTTTTACGAAGCACATTAACTATTATGCTGATTGCCATATAAATAAGGAAAGCGCCGCCAAGTATGCTTATCACCTTTATAACAATGGTATTGTCAAGGTACTTGAGTATCCCAAGATAAAAGCTGATAACAACAGCAAGCTCCAGCGCTGCATGGCCCACGACTATAAAAAATGCTGTCCAGAATCCTTTTTGGGCAACGCTTGTAATAACCAGTGTAAGCATGGGTCCCGGCATAAGCGCACCTGTAAAAGCTACAACAAGCGCTCCAAAAAAGATTTCAGCAAGTTCTCTCATAAACAATATATAAAATGCTTATAAACTTTTATTAATAATGGTTTATATTAATTTTGGACTAGATGACCCTATTTGCAATCCGGCCGATTTTTTCTATTTCACACACCACAATGTCACCGGGCTCCAGGAATTTTTTATCTTCAGTAAATGCCCCAACGCCTGCCGGTGTTCCTGTGGCTATTAAATCTCCCGATTCAAGAGTAATGGTCCTTGAAATAAAAGATATAAGCTCAAAAACTTTAAATACCATATCATCTGTCCTGCCGTCCTGGCGCAGCTCACCATTAACATATGATTTGAGCCAAAGATTCTGCGGATCTTCAATCACTGATTTAGCCACTATAACCGGGCCCACTGGTGCAAATGTATCAAAGCTTTTTGCCCTGTACCACTGCCCCTCTTCCTTCTGCAGATCTCTTGCTGTTATGTCATTCATTATTGTGTAGCCATATATATAATCAATAATTTTATTTTCATCAATATTTTTTGCCCTGCTGCCAATTACCACTGCAAGCTCAACTTCATAATCAAGCTCTTTGGTCTGGGGAGGGTATATTATTTCATCCCCGTCTTTTATTATTGCATTATTTGATTTGGCAAAAAGAACCGGCTTTGCTGGAAATCGCCCGTCCTGTTCCTTTATATGTGAGGCATAATTCATTCCTACGCATATGATTTTTCCCGGCATATATGTTTTCATTTCAAACGTGTTTTTTGAACTCATCATTAAGACCTCTTTCTAAAAATTTTTATAAAGTATCTTACTGATTCCTGGATAAAAATCAAGGAACAGATTTTATATAATCGAAAGGCTGTCTATGGGATACAGGCATATAGGGAAAACGGGCAAAAAAGCATCGCTGCTTGGTTTTAGCGCTATGCGTCTGCCTTCAGAAAAAAATGAAGGTGAGGAGGTTGTAAATTGCGAAGAAACAATAGAGCTTATACTTAAAGGGTTTGAATATGGCAGTATAAAAATATTGGTATTGATAGTGAAGATAAAAAAGCTGATGTGTGCACTGAATGCAGAGAGTGTGAAGAAAGGTGCCCCCAGGGTTTAAAAATAACCGGGCTTTTAAAAGAAGCTCAATAACTTTTCAGAAGGTGATCAGGATTTCTGTAGAGATGACAGCGCATCAAGCACAATTTCAACAGGTGTGTATGTGCCCCCCTTTTTTATCATCAGTCCTATTACATGACATTTGGAATTCAGTATAGGGCTGCCGCTTTCGCCTTCTTTTGCATCATTGTATCTTTTAACAAGGTTAAGCCCGCGCTCAAGGTTTCCAAGAACATATTGCGGTGTCATGTCCTCATAAGGTTTTGCAGGAATCAGCCCTGTTGTAACAAGTCTGTCTGAAAAGAAAATTGCATAATCTATGTTATTTTTATAATCGCTTTTGTAATCAAGAAGCTCTGGCGTTATCCAGTTTGTTCCTTTGTTGGATTTAAATTTCCAGTTCGAATATTTTTCACCGTCCATTTCAATACAGTGCCCTGCTGTTACAATATAGAATTTTTCATTGTATATCATTGAAAAAGCCGTGAAATCTTTTGCTTGCTCTTTTTCGCCCACATCTGCAGTGCCGAAATAAACAGTTGAGAGTATCCTGTTTGTATTATTCATTAAAAGTTCCGCGCTGCTTTTTTCAGAAATTCTCCTGTCGATAGAATCACTCATTTGCGCAATTTCATTTGACAACAGCAGAACCTGTTTGCCAAAGTACTCGACTTTGTCAGAATTTTTTTTAAGCATAATAAAAAAAAGAACAGAAACGGCGATAATGATTAATATAAGACATGAAGACATTATATTGGATGGTTTTGTAAAAAAATCTTTTAATGATTTGAATTTTGTCAGCATTTTTTAAAGATATTAAAAAACAACAATATTTTATCCAAAATAAAAATTGCTCCCTTTTCTGTAAAACA
>JACVJB010000113.1 GCA_015711775.1 Actinomycetota bacterium
CATATTCTTTTCAATCTCTATTAATTCTTCCAATTCTGTGACTGAACCAAGTAACTTATAAATATCTATCCTGTCCCTTTCCTTTGTAATATAGTTTTTAGGAATATAGGCGCTTACCGGAAGATCAATATGAACATTTAAATCAGGCTGCACTTTTACTCCTTTTAATCTGTCCACTTCCTCTTTTATAATCTGGCAATACAATTCAAATCCTATATTATTTATATGGCCATGCTGCCTTGCGCCAAGAAGTTCGCCGGCTCCCCTTATCTGAAGATCCGTCATTGCCACTTTATAACCTGAACCCAGCTCTGTGTATTCCGTCAGTGTTTTAAGACGCTTGAAAGCTGCCTGGTTAAGCTCCCTTCTATCGGGGTAGAAGAAATAGGCATATGCTTTTTCTGAAGAGCGCCCCACCCTGCCCCTTAACTGGTAAAGCTGGGCAAGGCCAAATCTGTGGGCGTTTTCAACAATTAGCGTATTTACATTGCTGATATCCATTCCGGATTCAATAATAGAAGTGCTCAGAAGTACGTCATACTTTCTGTCGACAAATTTCTGCATGATTTTTTCAATTTCAGCTCCTTCCATTCTTCCATGGGTAACAGCTATTTTTATTCCAGGGAGCAAACACTGCAGACTGTAAAGCTTTTCATAAATATCACTTATTCTGTTATGCACAAAATAAACCTGGCCGCCTCTTTTAATCTCTCTTTCTATTGCCATTTTGATTACAATTTCACTTTGCCCGCCTGTAAATGTTTCAATCGGAAAACGCCCTGAAGGATAGGTTTGGATTAAAACCATATCCCTTATTCCGGAAAGCGACATGTGAAGCGTCCTTGGGATAGGAGTTGCAGTAAGAGTTAAGGCATCAACATTTTTTTTAAGCATCTTAAGCTTCTCTTTTGCATTTACCCCGAATCTCTGTTCTTCATCAACTATTATTAAGCCAAGATCAGCGGGCTTTATATCCTCCGAAAGAATCCTGTGGGTTCCTATAAGCATGTCAACTTTTTTTTCTTCAAATCTTTTTATAATATCTTTCTGCTGGCCTGGTGTTTTAAACCTGCTTATTACCTCTACGGTCACCGGGAAATTCTCGTATCTTTCTTTAAATGTTTTTGAGTGCTGGTCTGCAAGTATTGTTGTGGGAACAAGCATCAATACCTGTTTGCCGTTTTCAATGGCTTTAAAAGCAGATCTTACTGCGACCTCAGTTTTACCAAAACCAACATCCCCGCATACAAGCAAATCCATTGGCTTCTCAAGAGCCATCAGTTCCTTTACAGTCCTAATCGCCATCGCCTGGTCTTTTGTTTCGGTAAAAGGAAAAAGGTCTTCCATTTCTTTCTGCCAGATATCATCAGCAACAAATGCAAAACCTTTTTCAGCATTCCTTAAAGCATAAAGGGACGCAAGGTCTACTGCCAGTTTTTGAATTGAGCTCCTTACCCTGGTTTTCAAATTTTCCCACTGCCTTGAATTAAGTGCTGAAACGGAAGGCACTTTATCCCCGGTGTATTTGTGTATTCTGTCAGACTGCCATACAGGCACAAACAGCCGATCATTATTTGCATATTCTATAAGGAAAAACTCTTTTTTATTGCCATCAGCCATTTCGGATACCAAATTTAAATACCTGCCGATACCATGATTTTTATGCACCACATAATCCCCGGGTTCAAACTGTCTTTTAGAAGAGCCGCCTCCATAAAAATCAGTTTCTATGTTTTCCAGCCTTTCATAAATATCAAGCTCGCCATAAAGAGAGAAATCACCTGACTGGAAACCGCTTAACAGGCTTAAGTTCAGCATATTTATAATACCCGGGTTAAAATTATTTATATTGTTATCATCATTGTCATGAATCCTGGTATCCTCAATATTAAAATGATTCTTAAACGATAAGCCTGCCTCAGTAAGTACTCCCTCAATTTTTTTAATTCTTGGCAGGTTATCCATTGAAATGACAGTAATTCTTTTATTTTCCAAATCTTTTTTCAGATTATTTATAAAACCGGCTGCATTGCCCGTATTTCTCTTCTGGCGAAAAGTTTTATTGAAAATAAAAATATCGTTGCCGCCGGCCTCAAATTCAGCAGATACCAGGTCCAGAAAACAGCCAGAATTTATCTCATGCTCCGCATTTTCCATAAAATCAGAGTCCACAAACCTGTCTTTCATGTTAAAACCGGCAAATTCCTGCACTTTATCTTTAGAAATCAACAGGATTTCATCAATTGTTTTAGCAAGTATATTGAGGTCACTTTTAATTTTTAAATTTACTTCCGGCCTGTCACAGACCACAAGACAATATTGTTGAACACTTTCATTTAAAAAATCCAGTATGCTTACCAGCCCCGGTTTTTTCTCTGCAGCAGCGCCGCTTAAATCATGATTGCAAAAAATTGTTACTTTATCCATTGAATCCATTATTCTTGGCTCATCAACCTTATAAGTAAAAATTTTTACTGCAATATCATCTGAAAAATCAATTCTGTAAGGATTTTTTGATGCGATATCAAATATATCTGCAACATCGCCCCTAAAGCTGAATTCCCCTCTGTCAAAAACTTTATTGACTCTTTCATAACCGGATAAAACAAGTAAATCAATCAATTCCTGGCGCCCGTATTTTACATTGCGCTTAATTTCCAGGCTTGATTTATTTATAACACTTAATGGCGGCACTTTATCTATTATCGCTTTTGCAGATGATATAGCTATAAAAGGAGTGTTGTTTTTATCTTTAATTTTATAATACCCGGAGAATATTTTTAACGCTTCAGATCTTTGCATCAGCGTATCCTGCAGCGCAGATGCGTCTTTTAATAATAATTTTTTTTCATATGCCGGATATAAAAAAACATCCGCGCTGCCTGAAATAATTTTTATTTCCCTCAATAACTCAGCAGCTCTGTCATACGTTGCAGTGACAACAAATAAAGGCATGCCAAGAAAACCTCTCAGGGAGGCAATTATAAAGGGCCAGAGATCTTCATCTGCAACAGCTGTCTTAATTGACCCGGGATATGCAGGCTTTACTGGAGAGTTATTTAGATAAAAATCAGAAAAATCCTGCCACTGCCTGTTTTCCTTAAATTTTTTTACAAAGATATTATCCATTATCAAAAATAATAAGCCGCTGTCATACATTAAAAACCATAGATTATTTTTTACAGCAGTCTTTGAGTAAAATACAGGGATAGTAATTTAATAATCGAATATTAATAAAAAAATCCAAACTGTTTTAACTTTTTAAACAGTTGTACTTATTCATTGCAAAATCTATTCCATATTCAATATAATCTTTTAAGGCCTCTACCGATATATTTACAATACCGGCAATTTCCCTGTTTTCTGTTTTTGAAAATTTATCCAAAACAAAATCTGCGGAGTCCCTGCCGGGCGACGGTCTTCCCACGCCAATTCTTAAGCGGTCAAATACATCTGTTTTCATGCTTGAGATTATTGATTGAA
Source organism: Actinomycetota bacterium (assembly GCA_015711775.1). Taxonomy (GTDB): domain Bacteria; phylum Actinomycetota; class Humimicrobiia; order Humimicrobiales; family Humimicrobiaceae; genus VGAZ01. The sequence goes on from JACVJB010000113.1 coordinate 3,484, forward strand.
TTCCGTTGTGTCCGCCCGGGCCGCCGCCCCTTTTAAATTTTATCTTGCCGAATTCTATGTCGATGTCATCATGTATAACAATAATGTTTTCAATATCATCATAATGCCTGCAGATAGCTGCTACTGATACGCCGCTGTTATTCATATATGAAAGGGGCTTTGCAACCAGGATTTTGATACCTGAATATGCAGTTTTTTTTAAGTCTGAATTAAAGCGGGTGTGATGACTTTTGCAAATACCTGTATCTTTAATAAATGCATCTGCTATAACGAATCCTATATTATGCCTGGTCTGCCGATATTTTATGCCGGGATTTCCAAGTCCCACAATTAATATCATTATTTTTTTCTTTTTTATTCAGTTTCTTTTTCAGTTTTATCTGAATCTTTAGCTTTCTTAACAAGCTCCGGCTCTTCCTCTGCTGCTGCTTCTTCAACAGCAGCTTCCTCAACCACGAGATGTGTAGGATGTATAATGGATACAACTACTTCGTCCGGGTTATTCAGTATTCTTATGCCTTGCTTAACATTAATATCTGAAACCCTGACATTTTCCCCGATATGAAGCTCTTTTATATCATATTCCAGCATATCGGGAATATCTGCAGGCAGGGACATAATATGGACCTCTCTTAGCCCGTGCTGAAGAACTCCATTTTCTTCTTTAATGCCTGTTGAAATTTCTTCATTAAGAATATGAATCGGAACAATTGCCTCAACTTCTGTTTTCATCTGTATGCGGATAAAATCTATCTGGATTATGTCAGCATTTATAGGATTCTTCTGTATATCTTTTATAAGTGTAGTCTCTTTTTTTTCTTTGCCGTCTACCCTTACGTGCATGTCAAGTATAAGGTTTGAAAGGCTTTTACCTTTTATGACATCCTTAAAATCTTTTGCATTAATCTTGATTTCCAGTGGTTTTTGCGCAAGGCCGTACACAACTGCCGGTATAAAACCCTTTGTTCTCAGTCTCCTGGATGCATTCTTTTTAAGCTCCTCCCTGCTTCTTTCATCTACTTTTAATGCAGTGTTACTCATATTATTTCCCCTTTAAATTTTTAAAAATATACCTTATATTGTTTTTATAAAACTTTTCTTTAGCACTTAAAATCCGCTGCGCTGCCGCTAAACAAGGTTTTCCCCTTTAAATAACTCGCTGACAGATTTGCAATGATAAATCTTTTTTATTGTTTTTGCAAGAAGCCCTGTAATTGAAACAACTTTTATTTTATCTGTGTTTAAATCTTTTTTTACAGGCAGAGTATCTGCCACAACTATTTCTTCAACTTTTGAACACTGAAGTTTTTCAATTGCATTTCCTGAAAATATTGGATGTGTCGCACCGATATAAACTCTCTTTGCCTTGAAATTATAAAGGGTATTAACAGCTTCGCAGATAGTTCCGCCCGTATCTATCATATCGTCGAATATTATTGCATCTTTTCCCTCCACATCGCCTACAAGATGATCTATT
>JACVJB010000114.1 GCA_015711775.1 Actinomycetota bacterium
GGGTAAAATATTCGCAGGTTAAACTTGACTTTGAAATCTTTCTGCATGAAAACGGGTTTCTTGAAGTTTCGTATTTGAAGAAGTTTGAAAATGAAAATTATGATTTTATTGTCCAGGAATTATCTGGTGGCAATTACGGCAGAATTGTATCAAAAGGAATTCGTTCGCTGAATACATATGGAACATTTTTTTCATTTGATAAAAACGAGTATATTTTTTATCTTAATTTTTTTGAGAAAATAAAATATTCAGTTGCAAATATTGAGAAGATTTTCAGTTTTTTCATGCGAAAAAAAATTGAGCTTAAAATATTAAATATTATATATCTTGGTCTTTTGTACGGTATAGAAAAGGCTAAAATTGAGCATAAGGTGGAAATAATAAGTGAAAACTAAAATAGCTGCCATAGGTGAAAAAGATATCATGCTGATATTTAAAGCTGTGGGGGCGGATGTTTTTGCCGTGCATGATGTTGAGCAGGCTGCAGCTCGTCTTAAGAAGATTGTAAAAGAGGACTATGGCATAATTTTTATAACTGAGACAATTGCAGTAAAGCTTGACTCTGTGATCAGGCAGTACAGTGATATGGTAAAGCCGTCTATTGTTGTAATACCCGGTCTTGGCAAAAGAAATAATTATGCAGTTGGCATTTTAAGAAATGCAATAATAAAAGCGTCCGGGTCAGATGTTTTCTCGTGATGTTAAGTATTTATTAGGCAAATTGTAATCATTATTTATAGTGATTTTTTAAGGAGATTTTTAATGGGAGATTTAGGCAGAATAGTAAAAGTGGCGGGTCCGCTGGTTATTGCTGAAAATATGACCGGTGCCAAAATGTATGATGTTGTTTATGTTTCGGAAATCCGGCTGATGGGGGAGATTATTGAAATATCCGGCGATATGGCTTCAATACAGGTTTATGAGGAAACGGGCGGTATCGGTGTCGGGGAGCCTGTTTTTCTTACCAATGAACCTTTAACTGTTGAACTCGGGCCCGGGCTTATTCAGTCTATATATGACGGAATACAGCGCCCGCTTAATCTTATATATGAAAAAGCAGGGGATTTTATAACAAGAGGCATACAGGTCCCTGCCCTTCCAAGGGATAAAAAATGGAAATTTATCCCTTTAACTGCTGCAGGAGATACAGTAGACAGCGGGGATTGTCTCGGATATGTTGATGAGACCACCCTGGTTAAGCACTACATACTGGTGCCTGAAGGCATTTCCGGCGAAATTATATCAATACAGGACGGTGAATTTACGATTGAGGAAACAGTTGCCAAGATAAAAACAGCAAGCGGAGTTACAGATATCAGCATGTTGCAGAAATGGCCCGTAAGAAAGCAGAGGCCCTACTGCCAGAAGGTCAATCCGGAAATACCGCTGTTTACAGGGCAGCGGGTCATTGATATGTTTTTCCCTATAGCAAAGGGCGGAACTGCATGTGTTCCCGGTCCTTTTGGCTCGGGCAAAACCGTTATACAACATCAGCTTGCAAAGTGGATAGATGCAAATGTAATAGTTTATATCGGATGCGGGGAACGCGGAAACGAGATGACTGATGTTCTTCTGGAATTTCCGGAACTAAAAGACCCTAAAAGCGGGGAACCGCTTATGAAAAGAACTGTTCTAATAGCCAATACTTCAAATATGCCGGTTGCTGCAAGAGAAGCATCTGTTTATACTGGAATAACGATTGCGGAATATTTCAGGGATATGGGTTATTCTGTGGCTCTTATGGCAGATTCAACATCGCGCTGGGCCGAGGCAATGAGGGAAATATCAGGAAGGCTTGAGGAAATGCCGGGTGATGAAGGTTACCCGGCATATCTTGGCGCAAGGCTTGCCTCATTTTATGAAAGGGCAGGCATTGTAAAATGTCTTTCAAGAAAACAGGATATTACAGGAGCGCTTACTGTAATAGGTGCGGTTTCCCCTCCGGGCGGAGATTTGTCTGACCCTGTTGTACAGGCAACCCTGAGGGTTGTAAAGGTCTTCTGGTCGCTGGAAGCAAATCTTGCATACAGCAGGCATTTTCCTGCAATATCATGGCTAAACTCATATTCTCTGTATAATGACAACATTAAGGAATATGTCGAAAATAATGTTCATGAAGATTTCTTTACCCTCCAGGCTGAGGCAATGAGCCTGCTTGAAAAAGAATCCGAGCTTGAGGAAATAGTAAGGCTTGTTGGAATTGATTCCCTCTCAGGTGAAGACAGGGTAGTGCTTATGGTTGCAAAAATGATAAGAGAGGATTTTTTGCACCAGAATGCATTTCATGATGTTGATACATATACTTCAATAGAGAAACAATATATTATGATAAAAACAATCCTCTATTTCTACAGGCAGGCAAATGACTTTTTAAATTCCGGCGTTGATATCAAAAGGATTGAGAGAATGAAAATCAGGGAAATGATAGCAAGAATGAAATATATAGAAGACTCAGATATTGGAAAAATCAGCAGCATAACCCATGACATTGATTCCGAGCTGGGACTTTTGAAAAAAGAAGACGAAGCTGAAAATCAGGGTATATAAAATAATTATTTTTATAGTATTAAAAATACAGGAGATTATAAAATGTTAAAGGAATACAGGAGCATTACAAATATTGCCGGGCCGCTTCTTGTTGTTGAAGGCGTTGAAAATGTCAAGTATGAAGAACTTGTGGAAATACGCCTTGGCGACAGTGATTTGAGAAATGGCAGGGTGCTTGAGGTTGAAGGCGATAAGGCGCTTGTACAGGTTTTTGAAGGCACAAGAGGCATAGATACGGAAAAAACCACGGTCAGGTTTCTTGGCAGGGGGATTCACATGTATCTTTCGCAGGATATACTGGGAAAGGTTTTTACGGGCCTTGGAAAACCAAGGACATCTTCTGATGAAATACTGCCTGAAAAAAGCCTTGATATAAATGGTGCGCCAATTAACCCGTTTTCAAGGGATTATCCAGATGAGTTTATACAGACAGGCATATCAGCAATAGACGGGCTCAATACGCTTGTAAGGGGACAAAAACTTCCGGTATTTACAGGGGCAGGCCTGCCGCATAATAAAATTGCCGCCCAGATTGCAAGGCAGTCTGCAGTTCTTGGCAAAAAAGAGGAATTTGCAGTTGTATTTGTTGCAATTGGAATTACATTTGAAGAATCTGAATATTTTATAAATGATTTCAGGCAAACCGGCGCTCTTGAAAGAGCAGTGCTTATATTAAATCTTGCAGACGATCCTGCCATTGAGAGAATTGCAACTCCCAGGGTAGGGCTGACATGCGCTGAATACCTTGCATTTGAAAAAGACATGCACGTTCTTGTTATACTGACGGATATGACAAACTACTGCGAAGCTTTAAAGGAAATATCTGCAGCAAGAAAAGAGGTTCCGGGAAGAAGGGGTTATCCGGGATACATGTACACCGATTTGGCAACAATATATGAAAGGGCAGGAAGGATAAAGGGTAAAAAAGGTTCGATCACCCAGATACCAATCCTTACCATGCCTGAAGATGATAAGACCCACCCCATACCTGATTTGACAGGCTATATCACTGAGGGTCAGATAATACTTTCACGCTCTCTTCACAAGAAAAAAATATCGCCGCCAATTGATGTGCTGCCTTCGCTTTCAAGGCTTAAGGATAAGGGCATAGGAAAGGATAAAACCAGGGAGGATCATGCGGATCTTTTCAACCAGCTTTATGCCGCATATGCAAGGGGAAAAGAGGTACAGGAACTTGCTGTTATTCTTGGAGAAGCAGCGCTAACTGATATTGACAAGCTGTATTATAAATTTGCCGAAAAGTTTGAAATGCACTATGTTTCCCAGGGCGACTATGAAAACAGAAGTATAGATTTTACTCTTGATTTGGGCTGGAAACTGCTTTCTGTATTTCCGCGTGAAGAGCTTAAGAGAATAAGGGATTCATTCCTTGACAAATACCTGCCAAAGTTTGTAAACAAAGAGGAGCTGCAGGATGCTGGCTAATGTAAATCCCACAAGAATGGAACTGCTCAGGCTTAAGAAGCGGCTCACGCTTGCTGAAAGGGGACATAAGCTTTTAAAGGATAAAAGGGATGAGCTTATGAGGCAGCTTCTTGGAATGATTGATGAAGTAAAGACCCAGCGTCTTTCCATTGAAAATGAGTTCCAGTCAATACTTGAAGGATTTATGCTTGCAAAAGCAAAAATGGGCCCATACCAGACAGAGCAGGCCCTTCTTATACCAAGAAAGAAAATTGCTGTAACGGTGGGTGAAAAGAATCTTATGAGTGTAAAGGTTCCGGTATTTAAAAAAGAAGTCACAGGAGACATTATTTCATACGGTTTTTTAAATACAACGGGTGAAATGGACATATCCCTTATAAAATTTGAAAAATTTATCGAGTCTTTACTTAATCTTGCTGAAAAGGAAAAAACAGTGCAGCTACTGGCAAATGAAATCGAGGAGACAAGAAGAAGAGTAAATGCCCTTGAATACAGGCTTATTCCGGAATTTCTTGAAACTATTAAGTTTATAACCATGAAGCTTGCAGAAACTGAGCGGTCAAACACCATCAGGCTCATGAAGGTTAAGGAAATTGTAAGGAGCCATTAACCTGCTTTGTGCTTTATTGAAAACTGGGTTATTTTAAAAATTGTTATTTTCAAATAAAGCGATAGCTTTAAGTCCTGCTTTTTGCAGGTTCCAGTATAAAACTCCAGGATATATTCTGATATAAGTGTATTTTAGGATAACGGTATATTTTTTAGCTTAATAGTTTTTTTACTGTGTACACAAGCAGTGTGTTTATGATGTCAGGCTTCATGTAATGGGAAGCTGATGTGTCAAAAAGCACCCTCATGGACGCGTCAAATTCTTCGTCTTTTTGTTCAAGTATAAAAAGTAT
>JACVJB010000115.1 GCA_015711775.1 Actinomycetota bacterium
TTTTTCCAGGCGTCGGGACAATTTTTATAATCTGTATCAATAATCTTATGTATTGCCCTGTCTATGTCTTTCTTATTATCCTTTGTAACCTCTACGCCTGCAGTTTTCAGGGTTTGTTCCATGTGCCTAAAATAACAGGACATTTTGCACCACCACCTTTGCTGTAAATTTAATGCTATAATATCATATATTAATTATTAGATAACGGTATTAAACTTAAATTTGCTAACCAAAACTATATTTGCATTTTTTCATTGATTTTCTTATCCTATATAGTATACATTACTATATTAGTAGTATATACTATATAATAAAATTTTAAGAAAGAATTGCGCTTAAAGGCTACTGCCAATAAGAAATAAACTGAAAATAAAATAACAGGTGGTAAAATGAAAAGGATATTTAACCTTAGATTTAATAGAACAATAATTATTATTTCAATAATTGTTTTGGCAGCGCTTATATTTACTTTAACTACAGGTTGCAGTTTCCGTGTTACGGATAAAGCAAGCGCTCTACCCGGAAATGCGGAAACAGATAAGTCTTCCGATACAAATACTCAGAAAAGCAATAAAGGTGAGGATAATATGGATGATGAAAAATTAATAAATACAAATGATTTACCGGATACAGTTGAAACAGCAGTGCTTGGCGGGGGCTGTTTCTGGTGCCTTGAAGCATTGTTTGTACGTTTAAAAGGAGTTATAACTGTGGAATCAGGATATGCGGGAGGCAGTGTTGAAAACCCTACTTACCAGCAGGTCTGCTCCGGAAATACAGGGCATGCCGAAGTTATAAAAATTACATATGATCCGGGAGCAATTACTTACAGGCAGCTTCTTGAGGTCTTTTTCTATACACATGACCCTACAACTTTAAACAGACAGGGAAATGACGTTGGGACACAGTACCGCTCCATAATACTGTACAACAGCGCGGAGCAGGAAAAAACAGCAAATGTTCTTGTGGCAGAGCTTGGAGAGCAGAAATTTTTTAAAGATCCCATTGTAACTGAAATTAAACCGCTGAAAATATTCTATAAGGCAGAAGATTATCATCAGTCATATTATGAAGAAAACCCTGCCCAGCCATACTGCCAGATAGTCATACTTCCAAAGCTCGAAAAATTCGAGGATAAATTTGCAGATTTATTGAAAGTAAATCAGTAAACATATGCATTTGTAACATACTGCTGCACCATTCTGTGGGTATTAAAAAAAGAGGCATTAATGGCGATAGAATAGCGCATTATATCAACCCATGGCCCATGCTGGCGATAAAACGTTTTTAAAACGTTTTTTTCAAGCTTGTCATACAGGCTTTCAGCATCATCGGCATCGCTGCTTTGGCCATCATCAGCAACAGAGCCTATTGCCCAGCCCGTAATCCCTTCAATACACCCTTCTATCCACCATCCGTCCAATATGCTTAAACTTGGAACACCATTATGCGCAGCTTTCATGCCGGAAGTGCCTGAAGCCTCATTTGGCCTTTTAGGAGTATTGAGCCACAAATCCACTCCAGCCACCATCTGCCTTGCTATTTCCATATCGTAATTTTCAAGAAATACAATATTTATCTTATCCCTAAGTTGAACTGAGAGGTTATTTATTTTCTTTATCAGCTCCTTACCGTAATAATCGTTTGGGTGGGCTTTTCCTGAAAAAACAAATTGCATTCCGCCGTGCAGGCTGCAAATACTTGCAAGTCTTTCAATATCGGTAAAAACAAGATCCGGCCTCTTGTAAGCTGTCGCTCTTCTTGCAAAACCTATAGTAAATATTTTTTCTGAAAATTTATTTCCATTCTGACTGTTTACAAGATTTATAAGCTTTGCCTTTTCTTTCATATGGGCCTTCCATATTTTATCCTTTGGAATGCTTATTGCATATCTCAAGCTGTAAGGATCATTGAACCATTCAGGTATATATTCATTAAAAAGCTCTTTAAATGAGTCGCTTACCCAGGTAAATGAATGAATACCATTGGTGATTGAATCAACACTGTAACCGGGGAACATATCCCTTGACACCTTTCCATGTGCTTTGGCAACGCCATTAATATAGCGGCTAAGGTTAAGCGCAGTATAGGTCATATTAAGTTTATCGCTTCCAGCAAATCTTTTAAGAATGTCCAGGGAAATATAATCGCCTAAAACATGTTCAACAAGGCTGTAAGAAAACTGGTCGTGGCCGGCAGGCACAGGGGTATGAGTTGTAAAAACACACATATTCCTCACCCTGTCTATTGCATCGCTTAATGTTTCGGGCTGGTTTATATTTTCAATTTTACGGTTTCTTAAAAGCTCTATTGCAAGCAGGCTTGAATGCCCCTCATTCATATGATATTTCTTCAAACTGTCATAACCGAGCCCCGAAAGCATCCTTACTCCGCCTATGCCAAGAACCGCCTCCTGCAGAAGCCTGTACGCCTCATCCCCGCCGTAAAGGAAATAAGTTATTTTCCTGTCCTCTTCATGATTTTCACTTATATCAGTATCAAGAAAAATTACCGGCACGTTGAATCCGGAAGCTCCATTATAATCATACTGCCAGGCTTTTAAATACACATCTCTGCCCCGTAATTTTAACGAAACCAATACTTTTAAGGGTTTTAAAAATTTTTCATATTCCCAGTCATATGGAAGATCAAGCTGGTTGCCCTCTTCATCTATTCTCTGTAAAAGATAACCTTTTTTATAAAGGAGAGTAACAGCGACTGCAGGAATCTTTAAGTCTGCAAAAGACTTAACAGTATCTCCTGCAAGTATGCCAAGCCCACCGCTGTAAGTCTGTACTGATGGGTCAATGCCTATTTCCATTGAAAAATATGCTATAAGTTTTTTATTGTTTTCAGCCTGCATGGGCTCCTTCTATTACTTCATGGCTTTTTAAAAAGGTAATCTTATATTTAAAATGCAACAATTGCAAAGAAAAATTAGTCCGCCTTTATTACCTGGACAAAACAGGTATTTGACGCAAATGCGCCAAGGGGTGATTTTACTGGCTGTCTTTTAACTCTTTTATAAAATCTTTAACTTTTTCTTTTATTATATCCCTTATCTGCCTGGTTTTCTCAAGTTTTTCTTCATAGGTGCCTTCAAGACCCGCAGGATCCGCTATATCCCAGTGAATACGCCTGGGTAGACCTGGAAATATGGGGCATTTCTGTGCCTTGGACTCATCACAGACACTTATAATATAACCATAAAATCTTTTCTCACTGAAGAAATCGCTTACATTATCAACGCTATTATTTGAAATATCAATACCGTCTTCTTTCATAACTTCCACTGCAAGGGGGTTAAGCTGTCCGGGCTCAAATCCCGCGCTTTCTGCATAAAACATATCGCTTCCCATGTTGTTTAGATAGGCTTCAGCCATCTGACTCCTTGCAGAGTTGTGCACGCATAAAAACAGCACTTTTATTTTATTCATATCTCCTCCCTTTGTATATTTTACCAAAATATTTTTACCTGGGCATAAAGGAATATACGGTAGTATTCCTTAAATAATATAATATTTGCAATGCCCTTTTTATTCCTGAGCCCCAGATCAATAAAATATTATACTATAAAGAACGTCCCGGAAATTAAGTTATGAATAAATTCACAATAATTTAATATTTTTTTAATGAAACTTTAACAATTCAATATCCGTATTCTGCTAATATGTCATCAATGGATCACTTAAATACAATTGGTATTAATTCAAACTATCTTTTAAGCTCCATGTATTCCTTTTATAAGAATAAAAGAATAATTGTAAATGGAGCTGTAAATAATCTACACTCAATAAATTCGAAAACCCGTTCAAGGGATAAAAAACTTGATAGATTTCAAAGAAATTTATCAAGTTTCCTGGATTTTCTCAAAGCATTTTCAGAAATTTTCTACAATCACTATTATCATTTAAACTGCCTGGAACTTGAATTTAAAAATAGGAATTCAGGCCTTAAAGAGGTATATGCTGAGCTAATATCAGACAAATACAAGGTTTTTATTTCAGAAATAATAACAACAGAAGCTCCGTCATTTATAGGACCATCCCTTAAAATTTTTCTCCAGGCACTTGAAAAACGGAAAACTTATTATTCTTTATACAATGATTACACAAATAACAATGAAATTCTTGAAATGCTTGATAATGAAGCAACATCAATGGAGAAAAGATTCTGGAGCAGGTTTAACAGAATTAATAATTATTTTAAAAATAAAATGTCAAATATTTAAAATTAAATATTGTTGAAATAAACAAAGCAATTTCAAAGCAAAAAACAGATTATATCCAGCCTCTTTCAAAGCACAAAAAAAGCTCCAAATGTAAACACTTTATTTAAACAGTTTTTAACAGAAAGCCAAATTTTTATTATACTTGCAACTTATAAAGTTACGGGGGGCAATAAATGAAGAATAGCACAGTATTATTTAATGATTATATTGAACAAATTATTCTGTCTGATGAATACTGGAGGATGCTTAAGAGTATTGGCTTCAGCAAGGAATTTATATTATATGAAAGAATCAGGAAACAGAAAGAGTGTATTGATTACCTTCTTAACCAGTACCGGCATAGCCAGGCTGACAATTGATTCATTTAAAAGAAAATAGCTTATGTTGCCTTTTTCAAAGATAATTATTTTCTTCTAAAACATCTGTTAAAGTGACAGGCCTTCTTCATTTTCGGAATCAGTCTCTGCAGCTACGCTTAATTCTGTAATATCTTCGTCGCTTGATGAATATAAATCTTCTTCCTGCTCTACTGAATCAGGGTCTTTTTTTACCATCCTGGAAGCTTTACCCTTTTTTTTAGATTTCTCTTCCTCTTCAGAAATTCTTGTTACATTGCCGCTGAAAATCCCACCTTTGTTTATTATAAGGGAATCGGTTGTCATAT
>JACVJB010000116.1 GCA_015711775.1 Actinomycetota bacterium
GAATCCATTACTGTTCCGTGTTCATTGGTGGCAGTTGCTGTAAGCGTATAGGTTTTGGTGCCTCTTTTTAAGTTTATACGGGCAGAATCGGGCCCGGCGGTTCCGGCGCTGTCATCCTTTGAAAACATAACCACAGGTTTTGGATCGCCTGTTACCACTGCTTTTACTATATAGTAGCAGACATCTTCAGTTTCAGAATATTTGGGCCCTTCATAGATTTGCAGTTTTATTGTGGGCCTTTTATTATCGCGATCAGTAGTGGCGCTGCTTTTATCATCTGTTGTAGCTGTACTTTTACCGTCACTGCCCAAGTCGCCATCATTGCTGTTTTTATCTGGGGAGGACATGCCTGTATCACTGCTGATGGTAGTTTCAGCTGATGCCTGCCTGCCCTGCATCAAACCTTTGAGGTATTTATTGATATAAGGCTCAGCAAAACCTGAGACTGCTGGAAAATCAAGAAGAAGCCACGACCATGAGGCAATGGCAATAATCAAAAGCACAATGACAGGTATTAAGTATTTTAAATTTCCCTCTTTAATAAAGCTGCTTTTCCTGCTGTGTTTTTTACTGTGACGCATTTTAAAAAAGTCCTGCCTGGCAAATATCTGTTATTTATTTTGCATAGATATTATAAAGGCAAAAAAAAATTAAGTCATTCTTTTATTCTTACGGTAAAACAGCCGACTTATTTTAAATAATCATCCATAATAAGCACTTCAAGGCCTGTAAGGCTGACTTTTTTTAAAGCTATATCATTTGTAATGAAACACTGTGCACCTGCATTGAAAGCCGTTGAAATAAGTATTGCGTCCGGTGTTCTAATATTGTAGTCTGCCCTTATAGATGCAGCAAGTTTTGCTACAGGGTAGTTTACGCTTTGTATTTCAGTGCCTGGAAGTGACTTTATAAAATTTTCAAAAAGCCTTACTTTTTCAATATCCTTTAATTTGTAAGGTTTTGCCAGCAGCTCAGTAACTGATAGTGCAGATATTGTACAGGATATAATTTCTGCAGCAATTACCCTAACCAGGTGATGTGTCATTTCAAAATAAGGAGAAACTTTCTCAAGGTGATAAATCAGTATTGAGCTGTCAAGAAATACGGATTTAAGCCCAGAAATTTTTTTTATAAATACATCCAGGTTTGGATTAACTATTTCCAGGTTCCCCTCTCTTCATTTATATAATTTTCAACCTCTTTTTTTGTTGATGCCCATGTACCTTTCATCAGGCCACAGGTATAGCTGGCATACTTTTCCGGAGTCAGGATAACAGTCTCCTGGCCTCTTGTAAAAATTACAAGATTCTCATCGGGAACCAACCCCATCTCTGTGCGTATTTCCTGGGGTATTACAAGTTGGCCTTTTTTATTCAGTTTTACGGTTCTTGAAATAGTCATAATAATTATTTATAGTTATATTTATAATATTTAGTATTACTTTTTTTATAGAGTATAACAAATATTGAATGATTGTACAATACATTTAAAGTTTTTTCTGGAAAAAACGGTATGTGAAAAATTACATTATAATAATTGAAAAGAAGAATGTATTGTAAAATGGCCACTGGCCAATAAATTCAGTGATACATAAAAACGGCAACTTCATCCTCACCGGGAAAGTTTGTAAGCTGCTTTTTACCTGAGCCGTCCGCATTCATAATGAATATCTCTGAACCGCCGCCAATAGTGTTAAAGACTATGTATTTGCCATCCGGCGAAAACGAGGGAAGCCGCGCCTGGTCTGGCGTATCCGTTAACTGCCTTATATTATCCCCGTTCGCATCCATTATATATACCTGCTCCCTGCCCTTGCCGTCTTTGCCCATAAAGGCAATTTTGGTTGCATCGGGGCTGTACTTCGGTACCCTGTAATTTCTCCCGGGTTTTGATATCCTTTTGTTACTTTCCCCGTTTATGTCTATCTGCCATATCTCTTCTTTTCCACTGTATCCGGATTCATAGAGTGTCACGTTTTTAGAGGGATGGGCGCAAGGGTGCCAGTTGTCAATTCCCGGCTTTAATGTGAGCCTCCTGATATCGCTACCATTGCTTGCCATGACATATATTTCCCAGCTTCCCTCCTCATAGATTTCAAAGAATATATGGCTCGCATCATATGACCATGATGGGAAGCCGCATCTGTAAGGAAGGTTTGTTAATTGCTTTTTATCGGAACCGTCCCAGTTCATTGTAAATATCTGCCAGGTTGTACCGATAGCAGAAGAGTAGACAATTTTTTTACCGTCCGGCGACACTGCGGGGTACATGTCAGCCTGGCCGCCTGATGTAAGCTGTGTAACTTTGCTTCCGTCCAGGTTCATACTGAATATGTCCTTGTTGCCAGTCTGGTTTGAGACAAAAACAATTTTACGTACCGGGCCCGAAGTTGAAGAGGCAGCAGTTTCCTGGTCCTGCCCAGGCTGGGCGTCCTGTGTTTGATCAGCAACCTGTGTCTCCTGGCTCTGTGAGCCTTCCTCCTCATCATTTTGGGCGGCAAGTATATCAACTGATACAGTTTTGCTGCCTGTGGCGCCAAGCGCATCAGTTACCTCAACTGTAATTTCACAGATACCGGGATCCTGGGGAGCCGTCCACTTAACGGATGGGTTTTGGCCACTTTCAAGGGAGCCTGAGCTTACTGTCCATTTGTAAGTTAATTGCTGCCCTTCGGCATCAGTTGCCTCTGCCGTGATATCATAACTGCCGGATGTGTAAATATCTCCTGAAGATAACTTAATTTCAAATATTTCAGGGTTTGCGTTTGCAGTTTCCTGCACTTCTGTCCCGTCTTCTGCTGCAGGCGCATTGTCTGCAGCGGTGACATCTTGTGCGGGTGTGTCGTATTTGCTCTTTTTAATATTTTCACTTTCAATGCTTTCTGAATTTAAGTTTGAGCTTAAATAATTGTCAGTAAGAAGGGAGCCAAACCTGCTTTTATCTTCAGGGCTATCACTGTCTTGCATGTCTTTATTTGCAACAGCAATATTGCTTTCCCGGCCAAAATGCTTTGCTATAACATTTTCTGCCATATCCGAGACTGGGGGTATGGCCAGAAGTATCCAGGACCATGAAGCAAGGACAAGTATGACAAGGATTGAAACGGGAAGAAAAAATGTGTAATTTCCATCTTTTATAAAGATGCTGTCTTTAAGACTTAAATTTTTTTTGTGCCGTTTTTGTTGGCGCATATAAAAATATTTTTATGGTAACAGAACCGTTATTTTCTTAAAGGCAATATTATTATATATAATTACTTTTAATAAGTCATCTGTTAAAGTTGCCGATTCACTAAGGAAAGGATGTATTTGGGTGCCGGTATAATATTGATTTCTATGCCATCAGATTCATAATATTTTTCATCATATAAAGTTATAATTGTACCCCTGTTTAATCCGTATTCTTTACATGCGCTTACAAGACCCCTGACTTCCCTGTTTATTGTTTCAGTATTGCTCATATCTGTACAAACCTGTATTGCTTCATAGATTCTTTCATTTTCTGCAAGCAGGAAATCGCACTCATTATTATTTGAATGGTAATAAACTGTTTTTTGTGACTTTATAAGCTCAAGAAGTATCATATTTTCAAGCTTTGCCCCGATATTTTTTGAAAAGAAAGGATCTATTGAAGAGGCAAGCCCTGTATCAATTGAGTACACCTTCTTTTTTGAAAATTCCTGTTTAACTGCTGAACTTGAATATTTGGGTACAAAAATAGCCAAATATATTGCTTCAACATATCCCTGGAATTCGTAAAGAGTGTCTTTGCTTATTTTATAACCCTGGGATTTTATTTCATTATAGGTTTTATGAATGCTGAAATGTCCCGAGGTTCCTGCCACTATTCTTTTACAGAAATACTTCAGTATGGCTGTCTGGGTAATATTGTATCTTTCTACAATGTCACGAAATAACATCACATTAAAATACTCCTGGAATGTCTTAATTTTTATTTCTTCATTAAGTTTGATAGTTTCTGGAAAACCGCCCCATTTTAAGAACTGTTCAAATGCATTTGATATTAAAGATAATGATTTGCTTGAATTAAGGTTGATTTTTATATCAAGGAAATTCAAATACTCAAAAAAACTTAAGGGATATATTTCATAACTTATGCTCCTGCCCCTAAGTGATGTTGATATTTCCCTGCTGAGCATGGTGGCATTTGATCCTGTAACATATATATTAGGGCATATTTGCTCATGCATTCTTCTTAAGAATTTTTCCCAGCCGTTTATGCTCTGTATTTCATCAAATAAAAAATAACAATGTGCCAAATTCAAGCCGGGATACAGTTCAGTGTATGAGTTCAGTATCTCATTTAATACAAAAGTGTTTTTATCTATTCTTTCATCTTCAAAATTAAAATAAAGGATATTTTTAAAGCAGGTTTTGTTTTTTAAAAGATTTGCAGCCAAGTTGTAAAGGTGGTATGTTTTTCCACCTCTCCTGACCCCGGTTAAGACCACGATTTTTTTTGTATCAACAGGTACAGAAAAAAACCTTGGTTTTATTTCTGGAAGTTCTCTTTCATGAAAATCCGTGATTATTTTTTTTATTATATCTTTAATGCTATAGTTCTTTCCTGATTCTTTTAATTCATAAATTATTCTTTCAATCAAAACGCCAACGTGGTCTTCTGGTTTTATTCCAAAAGTAGTTATCCAATCGCCTCCATTTAACTCAGAGGGTTGTATTGCGAATGAATAATCCGTTGGAATGTCTTTATCTTTATATTCATTAAAATATCCTGTGGGTGTAAATATTTTTACATCTAATCCTTTAGGCTCTAATCCCCATTCTTCCAGTAACTCTTTATCTTGTTTATTTGGATACTTCATAGTCCAGTAAACGCCCATTGTATCTAGCAGAATTATTGATACGTTTTGCTTT
>JACVJB010000117.1 GCA_015711775.1 Actinomycetota bacterium
TTAAACCGGGTTTCCATGTTTTTCAGTCTTTTATATTTGGCAAAAAGTCTGTAAAGCCTGAATATATCCGGACGGATTATAATGAGAAAAATAATAAACATTACAACAGGCAGCAAAAGAAATCCAAGCATCACTTTTATATTTATATATTTGTAAATCAGAAAAAAGGAAATAAGCACAAAAAGCGTTCCCACTCCTGAACCTATAAACCTTTCCATTATAATAACGGAAAGGTTTTTGTGAAGGTCAACACCTTTGCTTTTATGCAAATCATAAGGCCTGTATATATCTCCGCCAATATTTGAAGGCAGTATATTGCTGTAAAAATAACCGACATAATAAGACTGCAGTAAAAATCCTTTGAAAATATATATACCACGGGCTCTCAGCAGTATGTCCCACCTGATCATGGTTAAAAAAATACCAAGCGAAAATAAAATAACTGCTGCAAAAAAATAATAATGATTAAATCCTTTTAAAGTTGGGATTAAAGTTTTAATGGTTGAATAATTTCTTATAACAAGATATGCAAGCAAGGATGCGCTTACTATTATTCTTGCTGCAATAAAGATTTTTTCTTTTTTAAATTTCAAATACTGCATCCCTTAGTGACAAAAAATATTTCCAACAGTAATGATATCATAATTACATGTTTCTTATTTTGCAAGAATTGAAGCAGGAAACAGCTTACACGAGTTTGCAGGTTTTGCTATCCTCTGGAAGAGGAACCGTATCCGTTTCGCCTTTAAATGGTTTTATTAATAAGCCACCCTTTCATCTTAGTTATTTACAACGAAATTATAGACGCTAACACCAATAAAATTAGACTTGACTAACAATAATAGACATGTATAATAATTATGTTTTATATAGTATTTTAAAAAAGATTTTAAGGTTAAAGAAGGCTTTATATGAATGAAGGCGAAAAAAATTTTTACGGGAACATAACTGAAGAGCAGAAAAATTCAAAGATTATAATTCCGCTTGCCCATACAAAACAGGGTAAGAAATACAAAATTGAAAATATTAATGGAGGCCATAACCTGAATTTGAGATTGAATTCAATGGGTATTGTCCCCGGGGACATCGTAAAAGTTGTATATCAGGGTTATGGAGGGCCTATGACGCTTTCAGTAAAAGGTGTAAGAATTGCCCTTGGAAGAGGAATAGCGCATAAAATCGAAGTAAGTGAGCAGGACCAGTAATAAATGAGAATCCAGACTGTAAAAAATGAAGAAAATACCGGCAGTAGAACATACGTGTCAAATACTGCAGGAGAAATAACTGTAGCTCTTGTCGGAAGTCCCAATTCAGGCAAAACAACCATCTTTAATAACATGACAGGAGCAAGACAGCATGTAGGTAATTATCCGGGCGTTACAGTTGAGCAGAAAACGGGTCAGAGGCTTTTCAGGGGCATTAACATCAGAATTATTGATCTTCCCGGCACATACAGCCTGACTGCTTTTTCTGAAGAGGAAGTGGTTACACGAAATTATCTTTTAAATAATAAACCTGATGTAGTTATAAATATCATAGATGCCTCAAATCTTGAAAGAAACCTTTATCTTACAACACAGCTGGTTGAACTCGGATGCAAAATGGTACTTGTTTTCAATATGTCTGATCTGATGGCAAAAAACGGCACAAGTTTTGACATGGATCTGTTGTCAAGGCTTCTGGGTGCGCCAATAGTCATGTCTATAGGAAGTAAAAATGTCGGTACACAGGATATATTTGAAAAGACATTAGAAGTGTCTAAAAGTAATGAAATGCCGAAAAAAGTGGAAATAAAATACGGTGATGAAATTGAAAATGAAATTGCCAGGGTTTTAGATGCTTTAAAATATTATGGAAAATACCTGGAAAAATATAACAAAAGATGGCTTGCCGTTAAAATTCTTGAACAGGACAATATAATTTTAAAAGAACTTTCTGCATTGCTGCCTTCTGCTTTTTATGCCAAGTTATCTGCTGTTTTACAAAAATCGTTAAATCATATAAATAAAATCCTTGGACTGGCAGCATCAACAGCAATTGCAGAATCCAGGTATGGTTTTATAAATGGCGCGCTAAAGGAGTCAGCTGTTCATAAAAGCATTGCAGAAATTTCTTTGAGCGACAGAATTGACCAGGTGCTGTTAAACCGCGTGTTCGGCCTGCCGATTTTTGCAGTTATAATGTGGGCAATTTTCCAGCTTGTTTTTAAAATAGGGGATTATCCCACAAGATGGCTCCAGCTTGGTTTTGATAGCCTTTCATCCCTGGTATCACATATAATGCCGCCCGGTCTGCTAAGCTCTCTTATTGTTGACGGGATCATTGGCGGCGTCGGCGGAGTTCTGGTTTTTACTCCAAAAATAATGATTCTCTTTATCTGCATCGCATGTCTTGAAGACAGCGGTTATATGGCAAGAGCGGCATTTATAATGGACAGGATAATGCATAAAATAGGGCTTCACGGTAAATCCTTTATACCCATGCTTATTGGCTTTGGCTGTACTGTACCCGCCTATATGTGCACAAGGACACTTGAGAACAAAAATGACAGAATGATAACAATGCACATAAATACTTTTATGAGCTGCGGCGGAAGGCTGCCTATTTATATTTTATTTGCAGGCACTTTTTTTGCAGATAATGCAGGAAATGTCATTTTCTCCCTTTATATTATTGGAATACTTATGGCTGTGGCTTTTGCAAGGATTTTAAGGGCAACAAGATTTAAAGGCGAATCGGAACCTTTTGTAATGGAGCTGCCTGTTTACAGGGTGCCTACACTGCGGGGAGTGGCAATGCACATGTGGGAAAGAACCTGGCAGTATATTAAAAAAGCCGGAACAGTAATACTGGCAATATCAATAATTATCTGGATTCTTTTCACTTTTCCAAGGGTTTCAGATGCATATGTTGAAGACTATGAAAGTCAAGTCTTATTCCTTGAACAATCTTTTAAAGATGGAACTATTCCAGAAAGTGAATACAATAGCCGGGCGGGATTATTAAAATCGAAAATGGCATCAATACAATTAGAATATTCTGCAGCAGGAAAGATAGGCCATTTTCTTGAGCCGGCGTTTAAACCGCTGGGTTTTGACTGGAGGCTTGGACTTGCAGCTGTAACAGGCATTGCGGGCAAGGAAGTTGTTGTCTCCACCTTAGGAACAACTTTCAGCCTTTCAGGGGTAAACAATGAGTCGCAGAACTTGCGCCAGTCATTAAAGAATACATATAAACCCCTCACAGGATATAATTTTATGCTTTTTTCACTTCTTTATTTTCCATGCATTGCAAGCCTTGCAATTTTCAAGAGAGAAGCTGGTGTAAAAGAGATGTTTTTTCAGGCAGGATTTACGCTTTTACTTGCATGGTCAGTATCATTTATAGTTTTTCAGATTGGAAGGATGTTTATATAAAAATGAACGGTATAATTGAATTATTAATAATTATTATTCTTGGAATTGCAGCAGCAGGATTTTTAATTTGTTTTTTTTACAGATCTTCCGCCAAACAGGCAGGAGACAGTTGCGGATTTTGTGCTCAGAGCGCAGTAAAAAATAAAAATGCATGCAGCAGTATTTGCAGAAATATTCAGGATTGTAAAACAGGGCAAAATAATATTTACATCTCTAAACCCACAGTTCAGTCAGTAAGTAATAACGGAAAGGGTGATAAGATTGACTCCGCTTAGCCACAGCCTTGAAGATTATCTGGAAGCAATATATGTTATAGGAATACGTAAAAAAGTGGTAAGGGTAAAAGAAGTAGCGGATTTTCTTGATGTAAAGATGCCATCAGTGGTTGACGCCATATCCAAGCTTACTGAAAGAAACCTGGTAAGACATGAAAAGTACGGATATCTCAACCTAACCCCGCAAGGTTATGATACTGCAAAACTTATATACAGAAAACATGAAGAAGTATTCAGGTTTTTAAGCCAGTTTCTTGGAATGGATGAAGAAACTGCAAGCCGGGATGCTTGCGATTTCGAGCATTATATAAGTAAAAATACTTTAGAAAGAATAATTAAACTAATGAAATTTCTTGACAGTGAACCTGATGGTTATCCTGTGTGGCTTGAAAAATTCAAAGCTTTTTCAGAATAAAAATAAAGAAGCGCATTGCTTTAAAATTATTCTTAGTATCTGTCTTACCAATGAACATCTTATTAAAAAAACTTTTCTATTGTATAATTTGAAAAACAGCTCCTGAGAATGCAAACTGCCCTCAGTGCAGCAGCAGTGAAATAGAAAATATTGGTGAAAAGCTTGAAAAAATACATCGTATGCGTTCACGGGTCAGGCAGGGTTTCAGGAGAATGAATAATAAGCAGTAAAAAAATTATAATAAATAATGGAGGTATCGTAAATGGATGAGAAACTGGTAAAGGATGTAATGACTGAAAAGGTGATTACTGTCCGCAAAGATACTTCAGTGGAAGAGCTTTCACAATTACTTTTAAAACACAATATCACAGGAGTCCCGGTGGTTGATAAAGATGGGGTACTGCAGGGGATGGTTACGGATGCCGATATAATCACTGAAGATATTGAACCTATTTTCCCTTTATTTTTTGATCCTCTTATTGTCAGTTATGCATTTATGGAAAATTTTGAGAAGTATAAAAAAGACATAAAAGACTATCTGAATATAAAAGTTGAAGAGATAATGACAAGAAGGGTAAAGACAGTTAAAAAAGATACCACAGTCAGCGATGCTGTAAAAATATTTGTAAAAGACAGGATTAACAGGATACCTGTAATTGATGAAAACAATAAGGTTGTCGGAATAGTTGCCCGTGCGGATATACTTAAATCAATGCTTTCAGATGCAGAGAAAGAGTAGCTGTTATTATGGCATAATACAA
>JACVJB010000118.1 GCA_015711775.1 Actinomycetota bacterium
AACCTGGTTTATAAATTTCAATCCGCTGTCCGGCGGCACATCCCTTCCATCCAGGCAAGCATGTATGTAAAGCTTAGAAATGCCTTTTAATTTTGCTAGATCTGCAAGCGCTTTTAAATGCTCAATGTGGCTGTGCACGCCGCCGTCAGATACAAGCCCCATAATGTGCAGGGAACTTTTATTCTTTATTACATTATCCATTGCAGAAAGCAGCACTTTATTTGAAAAAAAGTCCCCGTCCCTTATGGATTTTGTTATCCTTGTAAACTCCTGATAAACTATCCTGCCGGCCCCGATATTTAAATGACCAACTTCTGAGTTACCCATCTGTCCGTCAGGAAGCCCCACTGCCTCCCCTGAAGAATTAAGCTCAGTACCTGGATAAATTCTTGCGTATTTATCCATATTTGGAGTATCTGCAAGCCTGATTGCATTTCCTTCCTCAGAATCGCTTAAGCCCCATCCGTCAAGAATTATAAGGCACAGGGGTTTTTTAACTTTAATTTCTGTCATAATACTGCCGTCAGGAAATATTTCTGCTCTATTTATTGGTATTGCATATTTCTAATAATTTATTATTGCAAGAAAGTCGCCGACATTTATGCTTGCCCCTCCAACAAGGGCGCCATCTATATCAGGCATTGACATAAGCTCGGTAATGTTTGATGGCTTGACGCTTCCGCCATACTGTATCCTTACAGACTCTGCAGTTGCAAAACTGTAAAGACCGGCTATTTTTTTTCTTATTGCAGAACACATAGTATTGGCGTCTTCTGAAGTTGCCGTTCTTCCGGTGCCTATGGCCCAGATCGGTTCATATGCAACTGTTAAATCCGCTGCCAGTTTCTCCTCTAACCCTTCAAGGCACTCTGTAATCTGTCCCAGCACAAAATCTTCTGCATTACCTGCTTCCCTTGTTTTCAGATCTTCACCTACGCACATGATGGGCAACAGGTCATTTGCAAAAGCGGCCCTGACTTTTTTATTTACAGTTTCATTTGTCTCTGCAAAATACTGCCTTCTTTCACTGTGGCCAATAATAACATAGTCAATTTTAAGCGCCTTTAACATTTCAGGAGATATTTCACCGGTAAATGCCCCGCTTTTTTCCCAGTGCATATTCTGGGCGCCAATCTTTACATTTATTTTATCGGCATCAATTATATTCTTAATGCCTCTTAATGCTATAAAGGGTGGGCATATGCAGATTTCACAATTATTTTTATTTTTGAAATCATAATGAAAATCCTGTATAAAAGCAGTAGCTTCAATATGCGTAAGATTCATTTTCCAGTTTCCGGCAATAAAAGGCTTTCTCATATTAAACTCCAGTCAAATCATTATTATATAAATAATTATAATAGCCCAGCTTTTCCTTGAAGACGCATTATTTGTCAAGAAGGGCTGCAACTCCAGGTAAAACTTTTCCTTCAAGAAATTCCATTGAGGCGCCTCCGCCACTGGATATATGGGTAAATCTTTCTGAAAGTGAAAACTTCTTAATTGCTGCAAGAGTGTCTCCCCCGCCTGCAACAGTAACAGCGCCGCTTTCTGCTATCGCTTTACCGATTTCTTTAGTGCTGAATGCAAATTTTTCAAATTCAAAAACTCCCATTGGCCCGTTCCAGAAAACGGTTTTTGCCTTTTTTATTTCCTGCACATAAAGGGCTGCTGTTTTCTCGCCTATGCCCATTCCTTCCCAGTCAGCAGGAATTGAGCCGATGTCAACATTTTTACTATCTGCATTTTCAGCATATTCAGAGGCTGCAATAATATCAACAGGAAGCATGAGCTTTACATTATTTTTCTTTGCAAGTTCAATCATATCAAGCGCATACTGGAGCTGGTCGTCCTCGCATATTGATTTTCCTATTTCAAATCCCTGAGCTTTTAAGAAAGTATAGGTCATCCCTCCACCAAGAATAAGGCTGTCAACTTTACCCAGAAGATTTTTTATCACCAGTATCTTGTCTGAAATTTTGCTTCCGCCAAGCACTGCAACAAAGGGCCTTTCGGGATTTTCAAGAAGCGAGCCAAGAATCTCCACTTCTTTTTTTAAAAGAAATCCTGCTGCGGCGGGCAGAAACTGCGCAATCCCTGAAATTGAAGCATGAGCCCGGTGCGAGGACCCAAAAGCATCATTAACATATACATCTGCAAGCGATGCAAGCTTTTGCGCAAAAGCCGGATCATTTTTTTTCTCTCCCGGGTTAAATCTTAGATTTTCAAGCATAACAATACTTTGCGGCTGCATTTCATTATCAATATAAGACTTAATCTCATCTGAAAAAGTCTCATCAAATTTTTTGATTTTCCTGCCTGTGAGTTTTTCAAGCTCTTTTGCAGCAGGTGTGAGTCTGTATTTCTCATCAACTGCATCTTTTGGCCTTCCAAGGTGAGACATCAGGATGACTTTTGCGTCCTGTTCAATAAGATAATTTATGGTAGGCAGGGACAGCTTTATCCTTGTATTGTCAGTAACATTCATCTGGCCATCAAGCGGGACATTGTAATCAACCCTTACAAGAACTCTTTTTCCTTTAAGCCTCATATCCTCTATTGTTTTCTTATTAAACATTTTAATACCTCCGTAATATTAAGTGAGATTATGTAAACAGGTTTTCTGCACGGCAGCCGAAAATGACTTTATACAGCAAAATATAAAACCGAAACCAGGCAATTTTGTTTGTCAATATATTTAAAACCTGTTATTTAACTGAAAGTTTTACAAGATCAAGCAACCTTGTGGAATAACCCCATTCATTATCATACCATGTAAATACTTTTATCATTTTTCCAAGCTTCATTGTTGCAAGCGAGTCAAAAATCGATGAATGGGTATTGCCTATTATATCTGCAGAGACAATAGGATCTTCACAGTACTGCAGTATGCCCTTCATTTTTGAACTTTCTGAAGCAGCTTTAAATACAGCATTGACTTCTTCAACAGATACGTCTTTTTCAAGATTTACAACAAGATCAACTACTGATCCTACAGGAGTTGGAACACGCAGCGCAACTCCGTCAAGCTTTCCTTTAAGCTCAGGTATTACAAGCCCTATAGCTGACGCAGCGCCGGTTGATGTAGGAATAACAGACACTGCCGCAGCTCTTGCCCTTCTCAAATCGCTGTGCGGAAAATCAAGTATTCTCTGATCATTTGTATAAGAATGCACAGTGGTCATGAAACCGTTTATAATTCCAAAATTGTCATTTAAAACTTTAGCGGCAGGCGCCAGGGCATTTGTTGTGCAGGAAGCATTTGAAATAATATGATGAATGCTTTTATCATAGCTTTCATCATTAACTCCCATAACTATTGTGGCGTCTGCGCCATTGCCCTTCATTGGTACAGAAACTATTACTTTGGAAGCTCCCGCCTCAATATGCATGCCGGCTTGCTCTTTTTTTCTGAATACGCCTGTTGATTCAATAACAACATCCACTCCAAGTTCTTTCCATGGAAGAGCGGAAGGATCAGCTATCATTGTGGACTTAATCTTTTTTCCATCAATGTATATAGCTTCAGCATCGCTTTTAATATCATTTTCCAGCACTCCATAAGCTGAATCATACTTCAGCAGATATGCAAGCGTTTTAGAATCGGCTAAATCATTGATGCCTACAATCTCAATTTCATTTTTTACGTCATTTTTCAGAAGCGTCCTTGTAAAAACCCTTCCTATCCTGCCAAATCCGTTAATTCCTACTTTTATCGCCATTTTTTCCTCCTCTTAATAATTAACTTTTTTTATAATTTTACAATATTTATAAAGGTTTTATAAATAATAATTCTAAAACCTTTTGTACTTCCATAATAATTTGAACTCTGCCAATAAAATAAGTGCCAGAAAACAAATCCAGTTATTTTAACAAAATTATTAAAAATATTAAAGCTGTTTTGGAAGTTTATTCTTTTTTATCTTTGTCTTTGTGAATCAGCTTAACCTGATAATTTTTCAGTTTCAGGAAATCAGACAGTTTCTCAGAAATGACCACAGATCTGTGCCTGCCGCCGGTACATCCTATCCCTATGCCCAGATAGCTTTTCCCTTCTTCAATATAATTGGGTATAAGAAAATCAAGCAGCTTTTCGAACATACGGAGAAATTTTTTAGTTTCCTCATGAGACATTACAAAATTGATTATATCCTTATGATTTCCGTCAAGGTCCTTGAGCTCGTCTATATAATAAGGGTTTGGAAGGAACCTTACATCCATAACTATGTCTATGCTTTCACGGGGTATACCGTACTTATAGCCAAAAGATACCAGGGTTATCTGGAAAAGAGTGCTTTTTTCCTGCTTGCTCATAAGTTTTTCAGCAATTTCTATTTTCAGCTCTTTTGGTGAAAGAAGGGTGGTGTCAATAATTACGTCTGACATCTCTCTTAACTGGTACAGTTTTTCAATCTCTTTTTCAATTCCGTAAATTATATCTCCATCTTCTACAAGCGGATGCTTTCTCCTTGTCAGTGAAAACCGCTTCATAAGCATTCCCTTTGATGCTTCCAGGAAAAGAATATTATACTTGATATCTTTTTCTCTTAATATTTCAAGGGTTTTATAAATTTCATCAAATAAAAATCCGCTTCGCAGATCAATGGCTGCAGCAATTTTATCTATTTTAATATTCTTTTTACTGAAAAATTCAATAAGGTTTATAAGAAGGCTTGCAGGAAGGTTGTCTATGCAGTAATACCCGGCATCTTCAAAATACCTCAGCGCGGCAGTCTTGCCTGCGCCTGAAAGGCCTGTAATTATTACTATTTTAGTTTTTTGCTTTTCGGCCATATAAAATATAAATATTGCAAATCCGAAATATTTTTTATCCGCACTAAAACTTTAAATGAAAGTCGG
>JACVJB010000119.1 GCA_015711775.1 Actinomycetota bacterium
TTCTTTTTTCTTGATTGATATTTCTAAAACATGCGCAATTATTATAATAACAAATACAGTTAAAGCTAGCCTTGTTAAGGCAAATTTAAACGCCAGTGCTGACATTTCAAATAAAAGCATTGGAATTTTTGTTGCCCCCCAGGCGCCCATGAGAATCATTATATTTGAAAATTTAACATGTTTTTTCATAAAAACTATTGCAACAGGAAACGCCGCATAGAGCGGACCGGCGGCAACTGTACCAAAAAAGAAGGCAAGCAAAACCCCTTTTATCCCGGAACCCTTGCCCATGAGCCTGATCATGGTTTCTTTAGGAATCCATACATCAAGAAGCCCGATTAAAACGAATATTGGCGGAAGCACCAGAAGCATCTCTTTAAAACTGTAAATAATCACATCTGATGCTTTCAGCCCTGTCTCAAATTTAAAAATAAAAAGCGCCCCGAGGGCAATAAGCATTATAATAAAAAACAGGTACTGTTTTAAAAAAATTTTTAAATTAAAAATATTTCCTTTTTTTTCCTTCATAATATATTCATATAAAAATATTTTTCAGATATCCGGGATCTTTATTTAAGCTGATATTCAATTAAACCATTTTGTAAAGTTTAATATGCTTTTTAATTTTATTTCCATACTCCAATTATAAAACCAATTAAGTAAGCGACTCCGATTGATAAAACAAATGAAAGTAAATTTCTTAATATGGCTGTCTTTCTGTTAAAATATTTTATTTCCATCGGCAGAGTTATAATGCCTACCATCATAAGAGTCTGTATAAAGGCGGCAATCTGCATATATCCTGCCCCTCCCACTAAAAGAAGGGCAGCAGTGGGAAAAGCAATAAAACCCGGAATTAAAGTAATGGAGCCGACAACAGAAGCAAGTAAAATTCCCAGTGCTCCTGATTTTTCACCAATTATTTTTGTTATCAGTTCTGTATCCAGAACAGACAATACCAGCCCCATAAGTAAAACCACTCCTAAAAGCATGGGGAGGATATTTTTAAATGATTTCCAGGCCTTTATTAGCGCCTGTTTTGTTTTGGCTCTGCTTTTTACAAATGAGACTATTAAGAATACTATTGCTGCCAGATAAATAGCTCCGTTAAAAATATAATTTCCCATAATTATAAGATATTCAATACTTGTTTATCCCTGAAACTAAAAAGATAAATTAAATGATTTACATTATTCGTTGTATACTGCTAATTTATTTTTTTTCAAACTTGTCTTTCTGTCCAGGCCTGTAATTTGCCTCAAAAAATGGTACGCATTTAGGGCTTTCAAGTTCTTTTATTTTTTTACCAAGTATATTTTTAATAAATAAAAGCGCTTTGTCTTTGTCTTCATCAATTAAAACCTCTTGAAGTTTATAGTATTCAGCAGGACTTAAACTTATTACAGTTTTATCCTTGACATGTTTAATCATTTCATTAATCTAAAAATTATTTTTGTAAGTTCTTTATTTTATTCTGAATATCTTTTGAAATTTTATCAACGTCTTTTTTATCAAATACCGGGTTTGGAACTTTTTTTATTCCGTATTCTTCCATTATCTGTATATCCAGATCAGGTTTTTTACCGGTATACTTTGTAACTATCTGAGATGCGCATTTCACCGGGCATCCGTCAATTACTACTATTTTTTTAGCGTCAGCTATTTTATCAAGGGAACTTTTTTGGCCAAGCGTTAAAGCAGCCAGGCAAACCATTACGTAATCCTCTGAATCTGCACCAAGCTTTGCTGCAACCCCGTTTGCTGTTTGTCCTGTATTTGCAGAACCTGAACAGGCAACAACTGCAATTTTTCCATTTTCATTACTCATGATAGTAATCTCCTTTCAAAATAATAATTATATATAAATATTATTACCTTTTCTTAATATTTCGGTAAACTTAAGTTTTAAATTTTTATATCTAAAAAGTTAGTCTAAACACTTATTTTTGGACCGCTGCCGGAAAAATGAATTTTTAACTTTTCTTCCTCGCCTTTTTTAATATATCGTAACCATTCGGTACAATATTTAAGGCAATCATGTTCCGCTATATTTATATTATGTTTTTTTATAAAATTGATAGCAGATTTTTTGTCTTTATCCAAAACTATAATTTCAAGGTCAAGCCTGTCTCTGGATGATGAAATAAACTTATAGATACTGCCATTAATTTTTTTATCTGTCATTTTAGCACTTTTTCTATTTCAGAAACGGTAGGTATTTTGCCTGAAAATTTTATATCTCCATCCACTGCAAGCCCGGGAGTTGCCATAATGCCAAAATCTGCAATTTCGTTGGCGCCTGTTATTTTTTCAATCTCAGCATCAAGCCCAAGGTTTTTTAAAGCCTCTCTTGCATTTGCCTCAGTCTGTTTGCACTTGGGGCACCCGATTCCAAGTATCTGGATTTTCATAATATTCTCCTCTCTTGTATTTTTTTATTGTCATAGTTTATCTTATCCTATATTAAAAAAATTTACCCAAAAAAATGGCCAAACAGCATACCAGTAAATGTTGCCATTATAATTACCAGTGAAACATATGCAAGTGTCTTTTTTGCACCCATAATTCTTCCTATTACAATCATATTAGGAAGAGAAAGCGCCGGCCCTGCTAAAAGCAGCGTAAGGGCAGGGCCCTTTCCCATACCAAGGTCCAGAAATGCTTTTATAATGGGAACCTCAGTCAATGTTGAAAAATACATGAGGGCACCAAACACAGATGCTGTAAAATTGGATCTTATACTGTTGCCACCAACCCACGCTTCAACTATTGACTGGGGCAGGAAATACTTTATAATTCCCGCAATAAAAACACCTGCAAGAAGTATCGGAAATATTTGAAGGGCAAGTTTTCCGGTTTCTTTCATCCAGTCTTTAAGCTCAGGCTTTTTAAAGCCTATAACAAGTATTACAATTAAGACTACCAGGGCAACTCCTGCATATATCCACATCTTTGCTGCGCCAAAAATAAGTATTGCAATTAATGATGCAAAGAATATTAAAGTCATGTATACAGGCTTTTTATAGCTTTCCTGTTCAAAGGCCTTAAACATACTATCGCTGCCTTCAAGTTTTAACCTCTCCTCTTTTTTCCAGATAAGAGCCATTAGAAGACCTATTACTATTGAAAATAAAATAGCGCCTATTGCTCTTGCAATTCCCAAATCATATCCAAGCAGCCTTGCAGAGTACACTATGGCAAGTATATTTATTGCAGGGCCTGAATATAAAAATGCAATAGCTGGACCAAGGCCTGCTCCTCTTTTTCTTATACCTGCAAAAAGCGGCAGTATTGTGCATGAACATACTGCAAGTATTGCTCCGGAAACAGATGCAATGCCGTAAGAGAGCGTTTTGTTTGCTTTTGGCCCGAAGTATTTGAGTATTGCTCCTTTTGAAACAAATACAGCAATTGCGCCTGCAATAAAGAAAGCAGGAATAAGGCATGTTAAAACATGGGCCGACAGATATTCTAAAAGTGCGCCCCATCCGCTTTTTAAAGCCTCCAGAAATATTTGCATAGCTTTTTCCTTTTCTATCTTGTTCTATTGCTTAATAATTTTAAAGTATTTTTACTTCTTGAATTATTTATTGCCTTCCGGCTTAAAAACTCAACATATTCATAAATTTTATCGAACTCTTTAAACGGAAAACCCAAAACAGCTTCACTGTTTCCAATATCTGTCGCATCCCGGCAGCCATAGCAGCCAAAACTCATATTAAATTTCTGGTCCTTAAAAGGTATAAGTGTCGCATCAACACATGTCGCCTGCAATACTGCAGTAGAACTTGTAACGCGCTCTCCATCCTGGCTGTTTAGTTTTGCCAATGCTATCCACATAAGCTTTTCCACTTCATCTTCTACAACGACAATATCAGGCAGGTAGGGAAGGTCTTCTAAGGGAAAAAGTTGCAGGGATTTAAGTTTTCCCTGCTCCAGAGAAGTCATGCATTTGAACATATTTTCTCCTGTTTTATCTTCGCGAACTATTCCAAACCCCTGAAGGCCTCTTCCATTTCTTAAACCTTCAGGAAGTGGTCTGAAGCCAAAAGCAGCCGCAGCGGCAGGACAGGCAATACCATCCGCATCAAGAGAAACCATGAATCCGCTTCTGGCTTTCATAAGAGCCTGGCAATAACGATGCCCGGACAGTACCTCGAACTTATTTTCAGAATTTTTGAATTCATCAAAATTAAATTTTACCCCAACAGGAGAATAAGAAAGATTTAAAATTGATTTAAAAGAAATTGCCTGTTTTTTTATTTTATTTGTTTCCATATATTTCCTCTATAAAAAATTATGTATTTATTTTTTTATTGCTAATCTGTTAACTTTTAATGACTTCTTATTATCAGAGATGATGATGCTGCTGTCATCAATGATAGATATAATCTTAAGTAAAAAATCTTTAATGGAACTGTCTAATTTATCGTTTAGCCTGTAATTTACCCACTTGCCATCTTTAAAGCTCTGGATTAAACCCGCATTCTCCAGAATTTTAAGGTGGCTTGAAATTGAAGGCTGGGAAAGACCAATAATATCCCTGATTTCACAAACACATAAATCATGTTTATTAATAAGTACTGAAAGTATCCTTATTCGGCCAGGGTCAGATATTGCTTTTAATGCTTTTATTGTTTCTTCTAATTTTTCCATTTTTTAATTTCTCTAAAATATTTTTAAGAATTTTTGTTTACTAATTTGAAATATATTGAAATTATATAAACATATTTGGATATGTCAATATGTTTATATAAAATTCCGGGGTTTCTTTATATATTATTTATCTGATTTTTTATAAATGT
>JACVJB010000120.1 GCA_015711775.1 Actinomycetota bacterium
CTGGTTCCGCAGGAACAGGTGGATAAAGCTTTCAGTTGGTTAAGTGAGAAAATAGGAAAGATTGAATATGATGGTAAAAGGCTCACAGAAGAAAAGCTGAAAACCCAGATAAGGCATTACGAAGCCACCAAACAAATAGTTAAAGAAAGAAGCTATGATTTTGTAGGAGTTAAATGTCATTATGAGATGAGCAGGAACTATTGCACCCAGTGTCTTTCCGCTGCATTTATGAATGACCCTTATGATTGGGATGGCCCAAAAGAACCTTTTGTTTTTTCATGCGAGGCAGATTCTGATGGTGCGCTCACTATGCAAATCCTCAAAATGCTGACAGGGGATCCTGTTATTTTTATGGATGTAAGACATTATGATCCTGAATATAACGTAATGGTGTTCTGTAACTGCGGATCTCAGTCCACTTACTATGCAAACGGGTCTTATAAACCTGAAGAAAATCTTAAAAATGTAACACTGTATCCCTGTTTGGAGATTTACTCTGGAGGCGGCGCTCATGTTAATATGATGACAAAGGCCGGTGTTGCCACTATCGCGCGGCTTAACCGTTATAAAGACGATTACAGGATGACGATTATTCCTGCTGAATTTGTCGAACTTCCTCCGGAAAAAATGGCTGAGACTACTAAAGAATGGCCGCATGTTTTTGCGAAGCTGCCGTTTGATTATAATATATTTCTTGATAAATTTGATGCAAACCACTGCCATGCAATATATGGGGACCATGTGGAAGAACTGAAAATGATATGCAAAATGCTTGATATAAAAGTTGAGACTTTTATATAATAATAATTTAATGTTATTATTAAATTATAAAATGAGAAATGGAGGGTATTTTGGAAACAGGGTTGCCGGTAAAAATTTCAGAAGGTTATGATGAAGGGCAGGAATGTTTTATTATTTATACTCCTTCAGCAAAATATTATTTCCAGAAAGAATCCGGCGGGTTTTCCAGCATTCATGACAGGGATGGAATTGATTGGATAAATTTTAAAGCGACCTCTTATGGTATACCTGGTGATGCAGGAGGGATTTTCAGGGGTTTGCCTAATATGGTATGGCCGGATAATATTGGCCACCCCGGTCATAAAAAAATAAAAAGCTCACTGGTAAACAGCAATAAGATAAATTCAGTTTCAGATAACGGTCTTTGGGAATTGAACTGGACTTTTTATGCCGATGAAGTTCGCCTGGATGTAACCAGGGCACCTGCTGACAGGAATTACTGGTTTCTTTATGAAGGTACCCAGGGAGGGCGATTTGATCCTTTTAAATCATTTTGGGGAACTGAAAAACATGGCAGGCGTACTGACACTCCCATCTGCCACCAGGGGAATCCCCCACCCTTTTATGATTACTGGAAAACAATATATTTCGGCTTTGAAAATATCCCAAGGGTTTTTTATGCTGTTATTCATTCCAAAGAAGCACCTTTAAACCTTTTTTCCTATATGGGGTCGACTGATGAAGAGCTCAAGTCGCCGGATGGCATGACAGTATTTGGTTTCGGAAGAGGTGACGGACCTGTATCTTTACTTAACGGCCCGGCATCATTTACAATCGGATTTATTGAAAAAACAAACCATGAGGAAATAATTGAGCACTTGTCGGAAAAGATTAAATTGGCTAATAATTAAATACGGAGGGTGAAAATTGACCTGGTTAAAAGATGTTATAGGTACTGAGAAAGCAATAATTGCAATGTGCCACCTGATGGCTCTGCCTGGAGATCCTGGCTATGACAAATCCGCGGGGATGGACTATGTTGTAGAAAATGCTATTAAGGATTTTTCCGCACTGCAGGAAGGCGGGGTTGATGCAGTGATGTTTTCAAATGAATTTAGCCTGCCATATCTTACAGATGTAAAAGTTGAAACAGTAGCAGCAATGGCCAGAGTTATAGGTGAATTAAAACATCTGATAAAAATCCCATTTGGCGTTAATGTATTATGGGATGCAAAAAAAACAATTGATCTTGCTGCAGCAACCGGAGCATCATTTGTAAGAGAAATTTTTTCTGGTGTATATGCAAGTGATTTTGGTTTATGGAATACCAGCGCAGGAGAGACTGCGAGACATCAGAGCAGTATAGGCGCACAGAATGTCAAGCTTATTTATAATATTTTTCCTGAAGCGTCAGCTTATTTAGCAGGAAGAGATATAATTGATATTGCCAGAACAACTATCTTCAACTGTAAGCCAGATGCGATATGCATTTCCGGAAGTATGGCTGGAATGGAAACAAGTATTGAGATCCTTCAATCAGTAAAAGAAACATTGCCAGATGCTGTAGTTCTGGCAAATACGGGTGTAAAAATACAAAATTGCGATAAATACCTGGGTATTGCAGACGGAGCAATTGTGGGCACTACATTTAAATATGATGGGATATTTGAAAAACATGTAGATGAAAATAGGGTCAAAGAATTTATGAATAAAGTGAAGGAAATACGCAAGTAAGATTTCTTCTGAAAAATAACTTCAGTAAATAACGAGTACAATACTATTAAAATTATGGATACAAATAATGATGTATTTTCTGTAAAAGGAAAAATAAAAATAGCCCCTTCGATTTTAAGCTGTGACTTCAGCAAACTTGGCGAGGAAATAAGAGTTATAGAAGAAGCAGGCGCAGATATGGTTCATATTGATATTATGGACGGAGTTTTTGTGCCGAATTTTTCCATTGGTCCAATGGTAGTTGAAAGTATAAGAAAAAAGACATCTCTTTTTTTTGATGTTCATCTTATGATAATTGAACCTGAAAAATATATTGAAAACTTTATTGATGCCGGAGCAGACAACATAACAATTTCCTGGGAATCAACCTTACATATGCACAGATGTATTGAGAAGGTGAAAAATAGAGGAGTAAAGGCATGCATAGCAATTAATCCTGCCACTCCTGTATGCATTCTTGACAGTATTTTAGAAGATGTTGATATGGTGCTGGTTATGACAGTCAATCCAGGTTACGGAGGGCAAAAATATATAGACTTATGTACAGAAAAAATAAGGATGCTAAGGCAAAAAATTAACTCATTAAAAACACTTACAGATCTGGAGGTGGATGGAGGCATCGGACCGGAAACAATCGCTGTTGCTGCAGCAGCAGGCGCAAATGTTTTTGTAGCAGGAACAACAATTTATCATTCCAAGGATCCTGCAAAAGTGATTTCTGATCTGCGGAAAATTGCTGAAGGCAAATTTCAAATGCAGTGATTGCAATGATTCCTCCTGTCTTTGTAAAATAAAGATATTCAGGCCAAATTAATTGTTCTTTTCATATGATACTACGGTATGGCCGCTTTTTTTAACTGGAGGATAAATGAAAAAAGCTGCAATTGCCAGTATAACAGAAAGGCTTATCATCGCCCAGAGAATCTCTCTGTAACCTCCAAAATAGTCATAAGCAAAGCCAAAAGGAAGAGGTCCGAAAGCAGAACCAGCTATAAGAGAAGTTTCTACAATGCCCTTAATGCTTCCCAGGTGTTTCAGCCCAAAATAATTTGGCCAGACAAGGTGTAAGGCAACTTGTTGAAAACCCGCCATTATTCCTCCCATAAAACCGTAAACTATAGCTTTAGCAATACTGTCCACATTAATTAGCCATAATAATGTAGCTATATGAAATATATAGATTGCTATAAGGATATATCTTGTCTTGACCCTGTCAAAGGTATACCCTGCAATAAGTGTTACAGGAAGACTCACCATAGCGGTAATGCTTAAGGTATAAGCTGCTGCTTCAGCCGGCAGTCCCTTTGTTTTGAAATAGGAAACGATGTGAAATATTATTCCTGTGATAATCATGGACCATATGGAAATGCAAAAAATCATCAACCAGAATGAAAGTGTGCGCCTTGCTTCTGAAAGGCTGAATGAAACAGATTCAGCAGTTTTTTCTGTTGGTTTTTTTGCTTCCTGTATATTCTTATTTTCTTGCTCATGTCCGGCTTTATAATTTAAACCATCAGGTAAAAGGCCCATATCAGAAGGACGATTACGAATTAAAAACCAGGCAAGCGGTACCATCACAACCCATAAAGCTATTGCCCAGAAGATCCACCCGATTTTCCATCCCCAGTTGTTTATCATCCAGGTATTAAACAGCGGGAAAACGCCGGCTGCTGTTATTCCGCCAATACTTAAAAAGCTTAAAGCCCTTCCTCTTTTTTTTTCAAACCATATTGGGACCAGAGTCGATGGGCCTATCATCATTGAACCCTGCCCCAGTAATCTGACCAGGAAGAAACCCGTAAAAAGCATAGCCGGATGAACTATAAAGCTCATAAATAAGCAAACTGCTCCAAAAGAGGCAGCTATTATTGTAATGAATTTTCTGTGTCCGAAACGGTCAATCTGTTTCCCCATTAAAAATATTGTCATACCGGCAAACAACGTCCCTATAGAATAAAACAGTGAAATCATAGAGCGTGAAATACCAAGGTATTCTATGAAGGAATCCAGGTATACAGATATATTGTAAGTCTGTCCGGGACCGGAAAAGAAAAAGCCCAGGGCGCATATAAAAACAATTAACCAGCCATAATAAAAAGATTTCCTTTTATTGCTGTAATTTTTTTTATTCTTTGTTATCTTCCGCATTTTATTTTACCTTTATAAAAAAACTCTCCAGGAGCAAACATTTTAACTGTTATTCAATTTTGCTCTCAACTGATAATTCTTTTGAATAATTATCAAAAGAACAAAATATTTTTTAATTTTTAAAATCATGTAAATTGCCTGAACCGGCAAAGATAAAGAAAGGCATAAGAA
>JACVJB010000121.1 GCA_015711775.1 Actinomycetota bacterium
GATTGAAACATCTCCAACTGCACTTAATGATGCAGATAAACTGTTAGTATGATTAATACCTTGAATATTCAGAGGATTATCATAACCTTGCGGATAAGATATAAAATTAAAAATTACTAAAGTTAGTTGTAAAATTTTAATTTTTTTCATAATTACCCTTAAGCTGGAAAATGTTTAATATAATTGCTATCTTTACCATATCAGAAATAATGAAAGGCGCAATTCCCAGTTTAAATGCCTGAAGCGCAAGCCCTGCAATTGAACTTACGAAAGAGCCTGAGAAATATAAAAAGCCCATAAGATAAACATAACCGCTTGAGTAAACTGTCAAAAGGCCAGCAAGACATGCAAAAAAAAGTACTGAAGAATGCGCAAGCTTAATAGCTTTTCTGTTTAATATAATTTCACTTTTTCTTAAGTGTGGAATTGTAATAAAAACATATCCGTCTGCATTTATTTTTTCTTTATATTTATCATAAATAAGGCCGGCAACAAATGCTCCTGCTGCAAAACCTGCAATATATCCGGCCGTAGGGCCGGTAAATGCTGCTGCTGCATTTTTGAAACCGGCAAAAACTGGAAGTCCTGCTATTCCCATCATTATATACTGTAGCTGAGCCGCAGCCGCTAACCAGCGGCCAAGCAGTAAACCTGACAGAAGCACTGTAAAAACCTGCATAGTAACAGGCACGGGTGAAAACGGCAGGTAAATAAAGGAATTTGCCGAAATGCACATAAGAATTGCAAATACTGTTGAAAATATGATTTTTGCAGGGCTTTTGCTTAATGATACTGCTGTATTCTTTAAATGCAAAATAACTGCTCCTGGACTGCTGTAAAACATAATATACGTCTCCGTTTAATAATTATTAATCAAAATAAAAAATACCTCAAATAACAGGTATGCAGTACTTAAAAAAGACGCTTCATTAAACATAAAGTTTCATGCATATGTGCCGCCTTTGCTTAAAAATCTGAAACCAGCATACCTTTACTGCGTCTTTTAATACAATTCATAAGGAGTAAACTTATAGTAATCAAATAAATTTTTTGGGAGGTAGCAATGCATTATTTTCTTAGCGAAGAACAGCAGATGATTGTTGATATATGCCGTCAAATTGTTGAGGAACGTATTGTGCCTGTGAGGGCAGAGCTTGACGAAAAGGGTATATTCCCGAAAGATATTATTGACGAAATAGGAAAAAGTGATTTGTTCAGGCTTTTTATTCCTGAAGCATACGGCGGAATGGGCACCGGAATTTTTGAAGTGTGCCTTGCAACTGAAGAATTGAGCAGGGGATGTTTAAGCGTTGCAACATCGTATGCTGCAAGCGGTCTTGGATTTATTCCCATAATTGTAATGGGAAGTGAGGAACAGAAGCAGAAATATCTTCCAGACCTTGCAGAGGGCAAAAAAATAGCAGCATTTGGACTGACTGAGCCAGAAGCTGGAAGTGACGCCGGTTCAATAAGGACAAGAGCCGTAAAAGACGGTGATTTTTATATATTAAATGGCACGAAGCAATGGATTACAAACGGCGGGGAAGCAGATATTTATACAATATTTGCAGTAAGCAATCCCGGCAGGGGCGCAAGAGGCGTTAGCGCATTTATAGTTGAAAAGGGAACGGAAGGTTTTGAATTCGGGAAAAAAGAAAATAAACTTGGAATACGAGCTTCTGCAACAAGGGAGCTTATATTTACAGACTGCAAAATACCTGCCGGAAATATGCTTGGTTCTGAAGGGATGGGATTTATTACCGCCATGAGGACTTTTGACCAGTCAAGGCCCGCTGTGGGCGCGCAGGGAGTAGGTGTGGCGCAGGCTGCGCTTGAAGTTGCCCTTGATTACTCAAAAACAAGAAAACAGTTTGGCGTGCCCATATCTTCTTTTCAGGCAATACAGCATATGCTAGCAGATATGGCAACACAGGTTGAAGCGGCAAGGGCTCTTGTTTGGCATGCTGCAAAAGTTATTGACAGTGGAGAGAAAAATGTTGCAAAGCTATCAGCAATGTCTAAAATGTTTGCATCTGATGTGGCAATGAAAGTTACAATAGATGCAATACAGGTGCTGGGCGGTTACGGTTATATGAAAGAATATCCGGTTGAAAAAATGATGCGAGATGCAAAAATACTGCAGATATATGAAGGAACAAACCAGATTCAGCGAAATGTAATTGCTCTTGAGCTTATTAAAAGGGGAGTGCTTTAGTGGAAAATATTTTCAGGATAATAGTTTGCATAAAACAGGTTCCGGGAACAACTGAAATAAAGATAAATCCGGAAACAAACACTCTTGTAAGAGAGGGTATTGAAACAGTTATTAACCCTTTTGACACTTATGCGATAGAAGAAGGCGTAAGAATAAAGGAAAGAATGCAGCAGTCAGGCAGCGAAGCAGAAGTTACTGCAATTACAATGGGGCCAGCCCAGTCAGAATCAATATTGAGGGAAGCCATATCTCTTGGCGCAGATAAAGCTATATTACTATCAGACAGAGCGTTTGCAGGCGCAGATACATGGGCAACAGCCCTTACGCTAAAAAATGCTGTGAAAAAACTTGAAGGATGGCGGCTGATAATACTTGGTAAACAGACTCTTGACGGGGATACGGGACAGGTGGGACCTGAACTTGCTCATATGTTAAACATACCTTTTATCGGCTATGCGAGCAGCATAGAGCATATAAGCGGACAGAAAATAACTGTAAAAAGGCTTGCTGAAGACAGGTATGAAACTTTTGAAGTGAGGCTTCCTGCTGCTATTTCTGTGGGAAAGGATATAAATGTTCCAAGGGTTCCGTCACTTAGAGGAAAGCTTAAAGCAAAAAATGAAACAATACCGGTCTTAAACATTGCGGATCTGTCTATGGATGAAAAAGATGCCGGGCTTTCAGGATCATACACCCAGGTTATTAAAATATTTACGCCCAAACACGTATATGAAGTTAAAATGATTGAAGGAAGTCCGGATGAGCAGGCAGAAGAACTTTTCACAAAATTAAAACAGTTAAACATAGTCTAATGGAAAATACCGGAAGGGATGAATAAAATTGGAAATAAAAGTTGACAAAACAACATGCACGGGATGTTCCTTATGTAAAAATTTTTGCATGTATGATGCCATAGAGATAACCGGCGGCAAGGCAATAATAAATGATAACTGTATATTCTGCGGAGCCTGTATCGATGCATGTAAGTTTAAATCAATTGAAATAACTGGAATACATGAAAAGAATTTTGATTTTTCAGCCTACAGCGGAGTAATGATATTTATAGAACAGCACGAAGGCACAGTTGCCGAGGTCAGTTACGAGCTATTAAGCGAGGGGAGAAAACTTGCAGATGCGCTTGGCAGCAAACTTTATGGAATAATGCCGGGTTATGAATTAAAGGAAAAAATTTCCGGCATCTTTAATTATGGCATTGACAGACTCTATATAGCCGACAATGAAATTTTTAAGCATAATATTGATGATATTTATTCAAAAATACTGGTACAGGCAATTAACAAATATAGACCGGATATTTTTTTGGGCGGTGCCACAAGCTTTGGCAGGACCCTTCTGCCTAAAGTTGCGGCAATAATAAAAACCGGTTTAACCGCAGACTGTACAGCCCTTTCAATAGACCCGGAAAAAAAGATACTTTTGCAGACAAGGCCCACTTTTGGAGGAAATGTTCTTGCTACAATAATAACAAGAAATGCAAGGCCCCAGATGGCAACAGTCAGGCCGCATGTTATGGCAAAGGAACCGGTCCAAAATGCAGAAAACAGGCAAACTGATAATTATTTGAAATATTCAGACAGAATAGAATTTCTTGAATTTGATCCTTTGAATTTTAAGACAAAATATAAACTTCTTTCCCGGGAAAAAGAGTTGGGACAGAGCATAAATCTTAGCGATTATGACGTTATAGTATCAGGCGGCAGGGGAATTGGGGGGCCGGATAACTTTTCCCTTATCAAAGAACTTGCTGATTCTCTTGGAGGAGTTGTCGGAGCATCAAGGGCCGCAGTTGATTCAAACTGGATATCATATCCCCACCAGGTTGGCCAGACCGGAAAAACTGTAAATCCGAAAGTGTATATTGCCTGCGGCATATCGGGGGCAATACAGCATCTTGCAGGTATGCAGACTTCAGATATTATAATTGCAATAAATAGGGATCCTGATGCGCCCATATTTAAAATAGCCAATTACGGCATAGTCGGGGATTTATTTGAAATAATACCAAGACTTATAAAAAAAATTAAAAACGGTAAAGGCATAACGTAATTTACAGAATAAAGGATTTGCCTATTTTATTCAGCATAATATTAATATCAGCGGTTTTTATAAAATAGGAGTAATTGTTTTCAAATTCATTTAACAGGTTGGATAGCAGGATATTTCTGTCTGTAAAGCTGCCTGT
The DNA here is from genome assembly GCA_015711775.1 of Actinomycetota bacterium. GTDB lineage: Bacteria > Actinomycetota > Humimicrobiia > Humimicrobiales > Humimicrobiaceae > VGAZ01. Next base: position 4,419 of record JACVJB010000121.1, read on the forward strand.
GATATCATAAAGGGACACTGCATTTAAACCTGAAAAAGCAGGCGCTGCAGCAGAGTAATTAATATTAATGCCGATTCCGGTAAAAAGATAAAGGCTGGCATTTAATTTTTCAGATTCACAAAGTATGCCTGCAAGTTTTTTACCGTCATAGTAAATGTCGTTTGGCCACTTAACTTTAAGTTTTTTACAAAGTTTGCTGCTGCAGGAAAACAATGTTCTTTTAATAACAGAGAAAACAGACACAGCGGCTATAATTGTAATACCGGACATATTTTTTAAATTTGCTGCAGGTTTGTTTATTATTGTAAACCACAGGCCATTTTCAGGGGAAACCCAGCCTCTTT
>JACVJB010000122.1 GCA_015711775.1 Actinomycetota bacterium
AGCTGAATCTAAGCAGAAAGCTGGCGTGGAACTTACTCATTTAAACATAGGAGGGGGGCTTGGAATAAAATATATGCCTGATGACAGGCCTTCAAGCATTGAGGATTTTGCAAAACTTGTACACAATGCTCTATTAAAATATACAAAGAAGCATGGCATAAAAATAGAAAAAATTTATCTTGAGCCGGGCAGGTCAATAATAGGCAATGCCGGGACAACACTTTATGAGGTGGGCACAATTAAGAAAATACCGCAGGTAAAAAACTACATTGCAATAGACGGAGGTATGTCTGACAATATACGCCCTATTCTTTACCAGGCAAAATATGACGCATTTATAGCAGGAAGGGCGTCCTATCTTAAAGAAATTAAAGACGGGGAAGCAATTGACAAAGAAAGCATTGATAAAATTAAATATAATATAGTCGGCAAGCATTGTGAAAGCGGAGATGTTATAATTGAAGATATAATGCTTCCTGAAGCCAGGAAGGGTGATTTGATACTTGTTGGGGCCACAGGGGCATACTGTTATTCAATGTCCAGCAATTATAACGGGCAGCCAAGAAGCGCAGTTGTTGCAGTTGAGGATGGCAAAAGCTGGATATGGGTTGACAGGCAGTCATATGAAGACATTTTCATGCGCAACAGGAAGTTATATGAGTAAAGGCATATTGTTGTAATGCAGGGGAAGGTGCTCTTTTTTATTCTGTTTTGTTTCTTTAGACGAAGCGAAAGGAATGGATATAAAAATGCATATGAAAAAATTAACAGCCGGTAAATTAAAAGACGGTCCTGATATTAATATAGGACTGGTAGGGCTTGGCTATATAGGTTCAGAGGTTTTAAGGCTTATAGTACTGCAGAGCGACTATATAATGAAAAAGATAGGCCGCAACCTTAAGATTAAAAAAGTTGCCGAAAAAGATATTGCTTCAAAAGATAAAACAGTAAAAAAATACAGGGATATAGTTTTTACAGACAATCCTTCCGAGATTATTAATGACCCGGATATCGATATAGTTGTTGAGCTTATAGGGGGAATAAACCCTGCGTTCGAGATTATTACAGGCGCTTTAAGAAATGGCAAATATGTAGTTACTGCCAACAAGGATCTTATTGCAAAAAAAGGCGCAAAGATTTTCCATGAGGCAGAAAAGCATAATGTTGATGTGCTGTTTGAAGCAAGCGTGGGCGGGGGCATTCCCATAATCGGCCCGCTTAAATCTTCTCTTGCATCAAACAATATTTCAAAGATAGTCGGGATAGTTAACGGGACAACAAATTTCATTCTTACAAAAATGCAGGAAAACAACCTGGGTTTTGCAGATGCTCTTGCTATGGCTCAAAAGCTTGGATATGCAGAGGCAAATCCCGCATCTGACATTGAGGGCAAAGATGCAGCAAATAAGCTTGCAATACTTGCGTCAATTGCCTTTAACAGCAGGGTGGTTTTTGATGATGTTTACAGGGAAGGCATACAGAAAATATCAATTTCTGATATTTTATATGCTGATGAGCTCGGTTATAATATAAAGCTTCTTGCAATTGGCAGCGAGGAGCAAGGCAGAATTAATGTAAGGGTTCATCCGGCGTTGATTCCCAAAAAGCATATACTTGCCTCAATTAAAGATACATTTAATGCAGTATACTTTTACGGCAATTATTCGGGCGAAATAATGAGCTTTGGCCGGGGTGCCGGGGACAAGCCGACAGCAAGCTCAGTTGTGGGCGATATTATAAGCATAGCAAGAAATTATGACAGGAACAATAAGCATGTAATTTTTGGCTGCACATGTTTTACCGAAAAGCAGATTATGCCGTTTCTTGAAACAAGCGATAAATTCTATATTTTAATGGATGTTATTGACAGGGCAGGCGTACTTGCAAAAATTGCCGCAGTTTTTGGCAGCAAATCTGTTTCAATACAGTCAATGGTCCAGAAACAGGCAAGCGCCCATGGCGCCGCAAGGCTCATATTTATTACACATAACACATTAAACAGGAGCCTTTATGAAGCAATTAACGAATTGCAAAAAATAAGTGTTGTTAAAAAAATCATAAATATTATAAGGGTGGAGGAGCTCGAGGGCTGAAATGCAGGACCTCTATTATTCAAGCACCAGAAACAGCAGCAAAAGGATAACTTCAAGCCAGGCAATTGTTAATGGAATAGCCGGTGACGGCGGTCTGTATGTGCCTTCTTTTATACCCGCACTGGACAGGCCGTTTGAAGAACTTATAGAAATGGATTACAGGCAGCTTGCGTGTTATATAATTGGAAAATTTCTTCCGGATTTTACAGAGCAGGAGTTAAAATCCTGCGTGGATAAAGCTTATGACAAAAAGTTTGACACTGACAAAATAGCTCCACTTGTAAAAGTGGGGGGCCTTTATTTTCTGGAACTTTATCACGGGGCAACATCGGCATTTAAGGACATGGCTCTTTCTCTGCTTCCCCACCTTCTCACTGCAGCAGCAAAAAAAACTGGTATTGAAAAAGAAATAGTAATTCTTACTGCAACAAGCGGTGATACAGGCAAAGCCGCGCTTGAAAGTTTTTCAAATGTTTCCGGCACAAAAATAATTGTATTTTATCCCAGCAAAGGAGTAAGCCTGATACAGGAAAGACAGATGGTTACTCAGGAGGGCGACAATGCCTTTGTCTGCGCAATTGAGGGAAATTTTGACGATGCCCAGACAGGCGTTAAAAATATATTTGCCGACAAAGATTTTAATGCGCTTATTAGCAGAAGCGGCTATATGTTATCATCGGCAAATTCAATAAATATAGGGCGCCTTATACCGCAGGTGGTTTATTATATGAATGCCTACATAAGGCTGATTGAAAGAAGTGAGATTGAACAGGGTCAGGAAATAAACATTGTTGTGCCCACAGGTAATTTCGGAAATATTCTTGCAGCTTATTATGCAAAAAGAATGGGCCTTGCTGTAAAGAGATTTTTATGCGCCTCAAATGAAAACAATGTTTTATATGATTTTATTAATACCGGGGTGTATGACAAAAAAAGGGAACTGAAGCTTACAATGTCTCCCTCTATGGATATACTCATATCAAGCAATCTTGAAAGGCTTTTATATGAACTTTGCAATAAGGATGCAGGCATTCTTTCAGGGCTTTACAGCAATCTTAGTAAAACCGGCAGGTTTTCAATAAGTGAGGACATGAAGGAAAAAATAGCAGATTTCTGGGGAGGATTTGCAACTGAGAGTCAGACTCTTGAAGCAATAGCTCAAGCTTATAACAAGTATGGTTATTTAATGGACACCCATACTTCAGTGGCTTATTATGTCTATAATGATTATGCTGAAAGCACAAGCGATAAAACTAAAACTGTAATTGCATCCACGGCAAGCCCTTTCAAATTTCCGGGCGCAGTGCTTAAGGCAATATGCGCTGACGGCGGCCAGCATAAAAGTCTTGATGAAATTTCAATGCTTGAGCTGCTTTCTGAAATATCCGGCATTGAAATACCTGTGCCCCTTAAAGATATTGCAAATAAAAAGGTTATTCATAATAATTTGTGCAGTGTAGGCAAAATGAAGGATTTTGTAAAAAGTTCACTTAATCTGTAAAAAAGAAAGATTTAAAAAATAATGGCTGAAAAAGGCAATGCAGAAAACGGCAGAAGGAAATATATAATAATACTTATTGACGGAGCTGCAGACTATCCGCTTGCAGAGCTTGGAAATAAAACCCCTCTGCAGGCTGCATACAAGCCCAACATTGACAGACTTGCATGCAGGGGCATTACCGGCATTGTAAGGACCATACCTGAAGGCATTGCTCCGGGAAGCGACACTGCAAATCTTTCCATACTTGGCTATGACCCCGGAGTTTATTCAACGGGCAGGTCATCTCTTGAGGCAGTAAGTATCGGCGTAAATCTTGAAGACAGGGATATAATTTTTCGGTGCAACCTTGTGACTCTTTCTGATGAGGCTGACTACTGCCAAAGAACAATGCTTGACTATTCTGCGGGAGAAATAAATACTGAAGACGCAAAAATCCTTATAAATGATATTTCAGAAAAACTTGGCTCAGAAAACTTAAGATTTTATTCAGGGGTCAGCTACAGACATGTGCTTGTTTTAAAAAACAAAACTGCCGGCTTTTTTAACGGTTGTGTTCTTACACCGCCTCATGATATATCCGGAAAGAAAATAAAACAGTATCTGCCGGCTGGAAACGGCAGTGAACAGATACTTGATCTTATGAAAAAAAGCGCAGGCATTTTAAAGAATCATCCTTTAAATATCCAAAGGGCGGCAGAAGGAAGGAAAGCTGCAAATTCCATATGGCTCTGGGCAAAGGCTACAAAACCGGAGCTTGATTCTTTTTATGAAAAATACGGCCTTAGTGGTTCTGTAATATCAGCAGTTGACCTTGTCAAGGGAATTGGGATATGCGCCGGTTTAAAAGCTGTAAACGTGAAAGGGGCAACCGGAAATATAAATACTAATTATGAAGGCAAAGCTGCCGCAGCCCTTTCGGAACTTAAGAGAGGCCAGGGTTTTGTGTATATACACATAGAAGCGCCTGATGAATGCGGCCACCAGGGAAACGTCGCAGATAAAGTAAAGTCGATTGAGCTTATAGACAGCAGGGTTGTGGGAAAGATAATCGAAGAGTTGGAAACAGCCGGTACTGATTATTCTATTATGATACTGCCGGATCATCCCACCCCAGTTTCAATAAAAACCCATACATCTGAGCCTGTGCCTTTCCTGATATATAACAGC
>JACVJB010000123.1 GCA_015711775.1 Actinomycetota bacterium
TCCATGGTATCAGTTTCACGTTTCGCAGGGCCTCCGCAGGAGGGGCATTTTGTATTTACAAAATCCTCGCTGTATGCAAGTGGGGACAGCCCGGTTGGCTTAAAATCCACATTATAAGGCAGAAGCACAGGAAGATTCTCCTGGGGCACAGCAACGGTTCCGCATTTTTGGCAGTAAACAACAGGTATTGGAGCTCCCCAGTATCTCTGCCTTGAAATGAGCCAGTCCTTCAGCTTGTAATTTATATCAGAGCCGCCTATTTTATTTTCCTCAAGAAACTTAACTATATCTTTTTTGCCTTTTCCCGAAGGCAGTCCGCTAAACTGCCCTGAATTTATCATTATACCTTCGCCGGTGTAAGCATTTTCAAGGTTTCCATGATTCTTGCCATCAGGGGATATAACCTCTCTTATTTCAATTCCATATTTTTTTGCAAACTCAAAATCACGGCTGTCATGAGCGGGAACTGCCATTATTGCGCCGGTGCCATATTCAAGAAGAACATAATTTGCAATCCATACAGGAATCCTTTGGCCGTTTAAAGGATTTATTACATGCCTGCCTGTAAAACAGCCTATTTTTTCAATTTCTGCAGAGCCTCTTTCTATATCGGTCTGCTTTGAAATTATGCCTCTTATTTCTTCGACATTCTTTTTATATTCAGGGTCCGTAACGATTTCATCTAATAAGGGGTGCTCCGCTGCAAGTATAAAAAAAGTAACGCCGAAAAGTGTATCCGGTCTTGTTGTGAAGACTGGTATCTCTTTTGCTGCTTCTCCCTTTGTGCCGGAAAGTTTAAAAACAACCCTGGCTCCCTCACTTCTGCCTATCCAGTTCTTCTGTATGGTAAGAACCCTCTCAGGCCAGCCTTCTTCAATAACAGACATATCATCAATAAGTCTCTGGGCATAATCAGTGATTTTAAAGAACCATTGCGAAAGTACCCTTTTTCTCACCTGGCTGTCACATCTTTCACACAGGCCGCCTATGACCTGTTCATTTGCAAGAACTGTCTGACAGGAGTCGCACCAGTTAACAGGAGCTTCTTTCTTTTCAGCAAGCCCCATTTTGTAAAACAGCAAAAAGAGCCACTGAGTCCATTTGTAATAATCAGGTTCTGAAGTTATGATTTCCTTTTCAAAATCATAGGTCACTGCCATTCTTTTTAACGCCTTGCGCATCCTGGCAATGTTTGCCATAGTACTGTCTTTGGGATGAATCCCGCTTTTAATTGCAGCATTCTCTGCCGGAAGGCCGAATGCATCATAGCCAATAGGATGAAGGACATTATATCCCATCCTTGAATAAACCCTGGCAATAACATCACCGATTGTATAATTGCGGGCATGGCCCATGTGAGGCTCTCCTGAAGGGTAGGGAAACATTTCAAGGGTATAATATTTCTTATGGTTTTTGTAGTTTTTTAGCGAATATATTTTATCTTTTTCCCAGGAATCAAGCCATTTCTGTTCGATTTCCTGGGGATAGTAATTCCTGTTTTCTGCCAATTTACCTTTCCTGTCAGCCGGAACCAACAATCAAATATTTATGGCCGGCTTATTCCCGTTTACAATATAAGCATATATCTATAAAAAATATCAATTATTCTGAATTTTCTTCAACCGGCTGTTTGTCATCAGCAGCATTACCAGCCTTTTTGTCAGTGGTTTTTTCCTTTTTTTTGCCAGCCCTTGGAAGCAATACTTTTGCGTCCCTCCAAAGCCTTTCAAGGTCATAATACTGCATGTATTCATCAGTAAAAATATGCACAACAAATTCATCATAATCCATGAGAATCCAGTTGCCTTCATTTTTACCATTGACACTTAAAGGATAAAGCCCGTATTTTTTAAGGCTCTGCCCTATCTCCTCTGCAATTCTTGAAGAAAGCCTTATATTGGAGACGGATATCAGTATAAAATAATCAGTGATTACAAGCCTCGGGCCGACTTCTATTATCTTAATATAGCCGGCTTTTTTATCTTCAGCAATTTTTGCCACAAATTTTACTGTTTCAGAAAGATTTTTGAATTTCTTTTTTTCTTTTAAAATTTTGCCTGTTATCACTGATGCATCTTCAGTTTTTTTTTCCTGTTTTTTTGTTTTATCTGCTATTTTGTATAATCACTCCCCACAATGACTGTAATATCAACATTATCAACGTTATCCGAAGATTCTGAAATTTCACCCACATCAAGGATATCTTTTATTCTATCTGCAATATCTTTAATGCCGGATTTATCTTTATGTATTATAATTTTTGTTGCGCCGTAATTAAAATTATCTGCATTTTTTGTTTCTTTTACCTCTATTACCTTACCGCCGCTGTTTAGCTTATCTTCCAGTATCTTTTTTACAGTTGAGGCGATTCCCTGTGTCCCCTCACCATTTAATATGTTTAAAACATAAGTTTCTGTCTGGGCGGAAGATCCTTCTGTCGTTTCTGTTGCCTGGCTGCCGGTTTCAACAGTTTGGCCGCCTGTGATATTTTCAAGGTTTGCAATGGCGGCATTATAATCAAAGTCCATGCCCACAATAACAACAATATCGCTTTCCTGGTCAGCATTAACATTTATCTCCCCGGACAAAACCATAAGAACCTTTGTAAGATGCTCCAGAGCGGCAATATTTGCATCTTCTTCTGATTTGACACTTATAACAGTTGTGACGAAATTATAGTTTTGCGCATCGCCGGGCGGCAGTATTTCGTATCTTGGTTTCCCGTCAGAAAAGCTGAGCCCTTTAAGCAAATCAGACACCTGGCCCGCAAGACCTTTTGTACCAGCCCCGTTTAAGACAACAACCCTTACAGTTTGTCCTGTTTCATATACAGGTTCTTCCTGTTCCGCTTTGCCTTCCACACCGAAGATGCTGCTTACTTTTGAAATATCAGGGACTATTACAATATTTCCCGCTTCATCAAGAGGGACAATCCTGCCGTCAAGAGTGTATATCTTATTTTTTTCAGATTTTAACTGTGAAATAGTTGATATAATTTCAGCAAGCTCCTCAAGGCTCAAATCTGTTTCAATATAATCATTTATTTTAGAAAGATTGCCTGCAAGATCGCCTTTCTGGCTTCCGGCTATTTTTTTTATTATACTGTCTGTAAGTATTTTCTGAAAGCCTGTAGCGCTTACTGAAACGTCCGGGTTTTGCCCGCTGAAATAACTTAAGAAGTTATATGCTGTTTCACCGTTTATTATATTTTCCCCTTCTTTAAGCAATGTTTTTGAGCCATCCGGGTTTGTTATCTCTATTTCACTGCTAAGCTTAAGCTTTACGCTCTCAAGTTTATTTACAATACTTATTACATCCATAAGAAGGTAATTTTCCACATCCACGCCAAGATTATTTTTCACTGCAAGCTTCATAAGATCCATTCCTCCAAATCCTGCAGCTTTACTTATAGTATCCTGTCCAAAACCGGGTATGTCAAAAAGAGCATTTACCGGCATGCAAAGTGAAACAAGCCTGGAGTCAGAAACAGTATACTTTGACAATATAAGGGACTTTATCTGTGGCTCAAGCAGATTGCTGTCAGCGCCGGCAATTATAATACTTAAGTCCCTGCCAAGCTTAATGGAAGATGGTATTTCTATGGAAGTTTCAGCCTGTGTTGGCTGGCTCTCAGATGTGCCGGAAAAATATTTATTTTTAATATACCTGTAGCCAAAAACAATACCTATAGATAAAAGAACAAGCAGCACCATTACCGTAACGGATGTAAATATAAATCTTCTTTTTCTTCTTTTTGCCCTTATTTTTGTGCTTCTTGCTCCATCGTCATCCCATTCTTCTGTGTCACCGTTCCTGAATTCAAAATCCCTGTCGGTAAAAAAGTCATCTTCAGCCTGAGCTCTGCTTTCTTCTTCAGGAATGAAGCGCTCATCTTCAGGAAATCTTTTTGCATGCCTGCCGGAATTTATTATTTCATCTTCATCTTCATAATCCCGGCTTTTATGCTTATCCTCGTCAAAAGAATATTTTTTAAAAAGATCATCTTCGAAATTGTCTTCATTATTATATTTTGACCTGTCATCAGGTGACATTTTTATAACCTCCACAGATATAATTCCAAATCCTGCTGGTATCGGGGTGCAGTGCGCAGTTTTTGCTAATTACGTATATTATATTACTTTTATAAACTTCCAGTAAACACAAATCGGGATTGATTAAAGACAATTTTCTCAAGTGCTCAATATTATTATAATTTCTCCCTGCTTCAAGTTTATCTGAGATATATACAATGCGATCAAGTATGCTCATATTACAGGAACCGGTAGTGTGCCTGCTTATTGCATTATATATGTCTTTGTCATTAATTCCAAAGTCTCTTTTTATAAGAAATGGAGCAGCATAACCATGAAGGCAGGCATAACAGGTCTTTTCAAAATACGAGAGCCCTTTTATATTTCGGGACACTATATCCAGCAAATCCTGCTTTTCGAGTATTTTCCCGTAATCATGCAGAAGCGCTGAAATGCATACTTTATATAAAAAATCTTTATCTGAATATATATCAGGATAGTGTTTGAAAGCCAACATTACTGCAAAATCCATAGTCTGTATTGAATGTCTGTAAAGACTTTCCTCCATTTTCTGCGCAATTGCTGTTCTGATATCTTCAAGTTCTTTGAACTGCCTGCTGTTTAAAAGTTTTTTTATTTTACTTGTATAATCCATGTTTGAGCAAGTAGTTTGATACGCTTTCAGGCAAAAGATATTTTATGGATCTTTTGCTTTTAATCCTGTTTCTG
>JACVJB010000124.1 GCA_015711775.1 Actinomycetota bacterium
TCATTTAAACCCCCTGTTGAGGTCTCGCTCTGCTGCAGCATGACCCCTTTAATATCAGGGTCTTTATCCAGGGTTTTTTTAATGTCAGCCGGATTAACGGCAGTGCCCCAATCATAATCAAGCGATATAACATCCAGCCCGAACGTCGCACTTATTTTTTTAAATCTTTCACCGAAATTACCCACACTTGCAACAAGCACTTTATCGCCTCTGCAGAAAGTATTCGTAACAGCTGCCTCCATTGCGCCTGTACCTGATGACGTAAGGACAAAAACATCATTTTCAGTTTGCATGAATTTTTTCAGCTTTTCAGTTAATTCTGAAAAAATCTTTGAAAATTCTGGAGATCTGTGATGCATAAGCGGCCTTCCGTGCTCCGTCAGTACCTCTTGCGCAATAGGCACCGGCCCTGGCGTCATTACATAATTCTTTCTCATTTTATTACCCTTCTCTCTCTATTTTTATTAATATTTTGAAATTAATGAAATATATTAATTTTATTTATTATCTTTTTGACCCTCTTGGAATTGCTATCTTACCGGTCCTGACAAGCTCAAGTATGCCGTAAGGTTTTAACAGCTCCTCAATGCCGACCACTTTCCTGCTTGTTCCTGTTATCTCAATTACAAGTGATTTTTTGGCAACATCGACAATGCTTGCACGGAAAATATTTGCAATTTCAAGTATTTCGGCCCTTGTATTATTATCAGAATTCACTTTTATCAGTACTAATTCCCTCTCAACTATGTTAGAAGGATCAAGTTCCTGTATTTTCAGCACATTTATAAGTTTGTGTAGCTGTTTTACTATCTGTTCTATGCTGTGGGTTTCAGCTTTAACAACAAGTGTAATTCTTGATATTTTTTCATCGTCTGTTGTTCCCACAGCAAGGCTTTCAATATTAAACCCTCTTCTTGAAAAAAGGCCCGCAATTTTTGCAAGCACACCGGATTTATTTTCGACTAAAACAGAAATTATATGATTGGAACCCATTTTACCCGCCTTTTATACTTTTTAAATATTTTAATCACATTCTATCATCTGGTCTCTTGACGAACCTACAGGAACCATAGGATAGACATTTTCCTCCCTGTCAACCCAGAAATCAACAAGAACAAGATTGTCTATTGCCAGCGCTTTTTTGATTGCAGATTCAACTTCGCTTTTTTCTTTTACCCTGAAGCCCTGTCCGCCGTATGCTTCTACAAGTTTTACAAAATCAACACTGCCCTCAATATTTGTATGGGAATACCTTTTGTTCCAGAAAAACTCCTGCCATTGCCTTACCATGCCAAGGTAACCATTATTAATCACCATTATTTTTACTGGTATTTTATTGGACACTGCAGTTGCAAATTCCTGTACATTCATCTGTATGCTGCCATCACCTGCTATATCTATTACTGTTTTTTCAGGATTGCCTACTTTGGCGCCAATTGCTGCCGGAAAACCAAACCCCATGGTGCCAAGCCCGCCTGATGAAATAAGTGTTCTTGGTTTTGTAAACTTATAATACTGGGCCGTCCACATCTGGTGCTGGCCGACTTCTGTGCAAATAATGGCATCCCCTTTTGTGAACTCATAAATTTTTTCTATAATATATGCAGGTTTTAATGTATCTGCTGTCCTGTCATACTTAAGGAAGCATTTTTGCTTAAGATCCATAATATGTTCAATCCATGGTTTGCGGGCAGCTATGTCATTTTTGCATGCAGTCTCTTCATATTTTAATTTTAAATCTGAAAGCACACTTTGCGCATCTCCCACAATCGGTATATCTACCCTTACATTTTTACCAATTTCTGCTGGATCTATATCAATATGTATTACTTCAGCATCTTTAGCAAATTCTGAAAGTTTGCCTGTTACCCTGTCATCAAACCTTACGCCGACTGCAATAATAAGATCCGCCTCAGTAAAAGCAAGATTTGCATATTTTGTCCCGTGCATGCCTGCCATTCCAAGACAGAGGCTGTTCGTGTCAGGAAAAGTGCCTTTGCCTGTGAGCGATGTTATTACAGGTATTTTTGCAAGTTCCGCAAATTCAGTAAGCACGCTGCTGGCATTTGAAGAAGTAACTCCTCCGCCTGTAAAAATTACCGGCCTTTTGCTTTCCTGTATTCTCTTTACCGCCTGCATGATCTGCCTTAAGTTTCCTTTATACGTTGGTTTATAGCCTTCAAGAACAATTTCAGACTTAAAGTTTTCATCAATATGGCCCTTTGAAATATCTACAGGTATATCTATAAGGACAGGGCCCGGCCTTCCCGTGGAAGCAATATAAAAAGCTTCCTTTATAACAGAAGGCAACTCCTTTATATCCTTTATCAGGTAATTATGCTTGGTTATGGGAGCAGTTATTCCTGTAATATCAGCTTCCTGGAAAGCATCAGTGCCGATTACATGAGTTGAAACCTGCCCTGTTATTGCTACTATTGGAACAGAATCCATATAAGCATTTGCAATGCCTGTTATAAGATTTGTTGCCCCGGGTCCGGATGTTGCCATGCATACGCCTGTTTTTCCGGTGGACCTGGCATATCCGTCTGCCGCATGCGCTGCGCCCTGCTCATGCCTCACCAGAATGTGCCTTATGTCACTGTCATAAAGGGCGTCATATATGGGTATGACCACTCCGCCGGGGAAACCGAAAATCACTTCCACTCCTGCTTCTTTTAAGCATTTTATCAGCATTTGCGCCCCTGTTATTTTACCCATAATTTTCTCCCCTTCTTAAGTTAGTAACAACTTTATAACAACCTTTTCCAGATTATATCATTATATAAAAATTAATTTAATTCATTTTTAAGATTTAATAAAAAATTAATAATGACCGGCCCTATTGGAGCACTGCTCCTTTTGAGGCTGATGTGACCATCCTTGCATACCTGTACAGATAGCCTTCTTTTATTTTAAGCTCCGGAGGCGACCATTTTTGCATGCGACTTTCTATTTCAGCATCACTTAACGCAAGGTTTATTGAATTGGAATTTATATCTATTTCAATAATATCGCCATTTTTTATTATGGCTATCGGCCCTCCGGACTGCGCCTCAGGTGAAATATGCCCTATTGATGCGCCCCTTGTAGCTCCAGAAAACCTCCCGTCTGTTATAAGGGCAACATCCCGATCAAGTCCGGCTCCTGCAATTGCTGAAGTCGGGGAAAGCATTTCCCTCATACCGGGGCCACCTTTGGGACCCTCATATCTTATAACAATAACATCTCCTCTGGCTATTTTTCCGCCCATAATTGCTTGCATTGCATCCTCTTCGCTGCCATAAACTTTTGCCGGTCCGCTGTGCTTAAGCATTGAAGGATCAACCGCTGATTTTTTTACAACGCAGCCTTCCGGAGCAATATTACCCCAGAGTATAGCAAGTCCGCCGTCAGGCGTATAAGGATTTGCATACGGCCTTATAACTTCACTGTCAAGTATTTCGGCCCCTGCAATATTTTCCTCAATGCTTTTACCTGTTACTGTAACAAGGCCGCCGTTCAGCGCACCGTTTTTAAGAAGTTCATTCATTACTGCCTGTATGCCTCCAGCATAATATAAATCCTCAATATGATAGCTTCCTGCAGGGCTTATACGGCAAAGATTAGGCGTTTTTTTGCTTATTCCATTAACAAGCTCCAGCGAAAATTCCGCTTTTGCTTCTTTTGCAATTGCAGTAAGGTGAAGTATGGTATTGGTTGAGCAACCTACGGCCATATCAACTGCAAGCGCATTTTTAATCGAGTCTGGATTTATTATATCCCTTGGCTTTATATCATTTCTTACAAGTTCAAGTATTTTCATTCCTGCAGTTTTTGCAAGCCTTATTCTTTTTGAAAATACAGCAGGTATTGTGCCGTTTCCCGGCAGCGCTATTCCGATTGCCTCTGAAAGGCAATTCATTGAGTTTGCAGTAAACATGCCTGAACAGCTTCCGCAGGTAGGGCATGCTTCCTCCTCAAGCTGTTTTATATCTTCATCAGTATACTTGCCGCTCCCGTAACTTCCTGCAGCTTCAAAACATGTACTCAAATCAACGTTCCTGCCTTTAAACCTGCCAGCCAGCATCGGTCCTCCGCTGACAACTATTGAAGGTATGTTTAAGCGCAGGGCCGCCATTATCATGCCCGGAACAATCTTGTCACAATTTGTAACCATTACAAGTCCGTCAAATCCCTGGGCTATTGCAACCGACTCAATGCTGTCTGCAACAATTTCCCTGCTGGCAAGCGAATACTTCATGCCTTTATGATTCATTGCAATGCCATCGCAAATGCCAATAGTACAAAAAGTCTGAGGGGTGCCGCCGGACATCAGTATTCCCTCTTTTACAGCCTCAGCGATACTGTCAAGATACATATGTCCGGGTATTACAGTATTTGCAGAGTTGACTATGCCTATAAGAGGCTTTTTCAGCTCCCCATCAGTATAACCCAGAGCCTTAAACAATGACCTGTGCGGAAGCCTTGTTATGCCTTCCTTTACATTATCACTTTTCAACTTTCCTCCATTCTTTAAAAAAACTTAATATTTGATTACCAGTTACTTTTAATCTAATAAAAAAACAGCAGCATACGAAATGTTTACTGCTGTTTTAAAGCCGGATGATTTTTAAAAATTAAAGTTGGATTCTGATCATCCTGCTTTATTACAGCACAATACACACTGATAGGATGACCAAAATAATAATGGCATACAGGGAT
>JACVJB010000125.1 GCA_015711775.1 Actinomycetota bacterium
TTCATTATGGAAAATTAGAATTCAGGATAAATATACTAAACCTGGATTTTAAACCGGCCGTTTTAATATATATTTATATGATTTTAATTTTTAGTAATAAATAGCAGAAAACAAATGATGTCTAATTGCATTTAAAATGAGAAATCTTTACTTGAACACACTTTATTGCATGCATTTACCGCATTTTCATCATAAAGCACTCCTTTTTTGCTGGTAATTTCTTTAAGCGCAGCTTGCAGTCCCAGTGCTGCCCTGTAGGGCCTGTGCGAAGACATTGCTTCAACAACATCAGCAACACCAATTATTTTTGCTTCAACCATTATGCTGTCGCCCTTTATCCCGTCCGGATAACCTGAGCCATTCAGCCTTTCATGATGCTGGTATATAATCTTGCCAATGGTTTGCATGAAACTGTTATTTTTTATGATATCATAGCCGCTTGCAGGATGTTCCTTAATCATCTTCATTTCGATTTCACTTAATTTGCCGGGCTTGTTTAATATTGATGCCGGAACTGTAATTTTGCCCAAATCATGAATAAGTGATGAAAAAAGAATATTTTCTTTTTGTTCTTCTCCCAGTCCAAGCTGCTCTGCTATAGCCAGAGCAAGAATAGAAACTCTTTTCTGGTGCCCTGAAGTATAAGTATCCCTCTTTTCAACAATATCACCAATGGTTTCAATAGTCTGTCTTAGAGCAGACCTGAGCGTTTCCTGGGTTTCCTTAAGTTTTGCAATATACTGTTTGTTTTCATTTCTTACCTCTGCTTCTTTTATTTCCCTTTCAAGAACATGGGGAAGCCTTAAGAGATTATTTTTATCAATGTAGTCATGAGCCCCTGACTTTAAAATATCTACTGCTTCTTCAGCGCTCATGGAGCCGGATATTACAATAAATGGTATGTCAATACCGGTTGCCTTAAATATTTCAAGGGCATGATCTCCGGAAAAACCCGGCACATTGTAATCATCAATAATGGCATCCCACGATTTTACTGAAAAAGCCTTTTTAAAATCCTTTTCACTTTCAACTATTATATAATCAACCTCATAACCGTTTTTTTTAAGCTTGGATATAAGGATTAATGCATCATCTTCAGAATCTTCAATTATTAGAAGTTTTAACTTTGTCATTGACAGCATTTTATTTTACCTTGCCTGCCTCTGTAGGAGGAATATTTAATAAAAGCCAGTAAAGACCGAGATGCTTTACAGCTTTTTTAAATTGTTCAGAATCTACAGGTTTTTTTATATAACTGTTTACGCCCAGCCTGTAGCTTTCAACTATGTCTCTTTCTTCAGATGATGAAGTCAGTATTACAACAGGCATGATTTTTGTAATTTCATTTTCCCTGATTCTTTTAAGCACTTCAATCCCGCTAAGTTTTGGAAGTTTAATGTCAAGAAGGGTAACGGTGGGCAAATCATTAATATTTCTTCTTGAGTACTGCCCCCTGGCAAATAAATAATCAAGCGCTTCTTCTCCGTCACGTAGCACAACCATTTCATTTAGTATCCTGTTTCTTTTTAAGGCTCTTATAGTAAGTATTTCATCATCTTCATTATCCTCTATAAGCAGGATATATTTTCCCTCCATAAGCTTCTCCATTGCAATAATTATTAAATATAAAAAAAGTTTTATGTATTAAATAAAGTTTAGAAAATAATATTAATTATAATGGTTAATTATACTATGATATTAATATATATTAAAATATTTCATACTAAAATCATTCCATAACTTTTTATTAATATCAAAGCTTTGTTTTTGCAGGAATAATAAAGTATGCGGAAGTTCCCTTTGCAGGGTCGCTCTCGATCCAGATCCTGCCTTTATGTCTGCCAATGATTCTTTTAACAGTTGCAAGGCCAATGCCTGTACCTGGAAATTCTTTTTCCGAATGCAGGCGCTGAAAAGGATTGAATATTTTATCCACATAACGCATGTCAAAGCCTACGCCATTATCTTTTACAAATATTATTTCATCATTATTCTTTTTTATTTTTCCAAATTCAATAAGAGGTTTCTGCCTTGTGCTTGAAAATTTAAATGCGTTTTCAAGCAGGTTATACAGCATAGTTTCCATCAGTATTTCATCTGCTATAACATGTATATCCGGCTCAATAATAAATTCGGCAGTATTTTTTAATTCATAATTTCTTGTCTTATCATTTTTACTTAAGTTATAGGATATTTTTTTGGCGATTATACTCAGATTTACATTTTTAAGTTTTATTTCATTTTTTGTTACTCTTGAAAGCATAAGCAAATCGTCAATAAGCTCGCCCATCCTGCTGGACGCTTTTTTTATCCTGCATATATAATCCTTTGCCTGACCGTCCAGTTTTTCTGAATAATCCTCCGCAAGAGCAGTGCTGAATCCGTCAATTCCACGAAGAGGTCCGCGTAAATCATGAGAGACCGAATAACTGAAAGCTTCAAGTTCTGCATTTAATTGTTCAAGCTGCCGGGATTTTTCCCTTATTATCCTGTCAGAATTAATCTGTTTTGTAATATCGCGCGCTATTGATGCAATTCCTGTTATATTTCCGGCAATATCCTTTACAGGCGAGGAGGTAAACGAAATGAATATGCGCCTGCCATCTTTTCTTATTCGCTGTGAAACCATGTTTCTTACACTTTCACCTTTTTTTATATTATTACCAATTTTGGTGTAACTTGCTGTAGTATTTTCAGGCACCATTTTTAAAAAAGATTTTCCAACCACCTCTTCAGTGCGGTAGCCGTATATTTTTTCAGCGCCCTTATTCCATGTAATTATGTTGTCATTTAAATCCCTGCTGTATATTGCATCCTCTGAATTTTCAATAATAAGCGCAAGCTTCTGGCTGTTTTCCCAGTTTTGCCTGATTTGTCCCATATTTCTGAGAATAAGCACAGTTATTGCAAAACTGAGCAGTATAAACAGTATATGCACCGGCAGATACGTATAAATATTATTACTGCGAATGGCAAAAGCTGATTTTTCCGGCTCCTCAATTACAAGGCCCCAACCGTGCAAACCGCATTTTATATATGCGCTCAGGCTCTTTTGACCTGTTTCAGTGTTTTGAAAGATATCGATTCCGCTCTGATTGTCAAGCAGCCTCTCTACAGGGAGCATGGAAGAAAAATCATAAGTTTTTTCTGTCGTATTAATACTTGTGTGAGCAATAAGGCTGCCTTTTTTATCAACAAGATAATTTTGGACATTGCCTTCAGGCTGTATTTCCTTAAGCCAGCCTGCAAAAACTTCAGGCTTTATATGAAGTATGAGTATTCCCAGTATTTCATTACCCTCATTACTGCCTTCTTCATCATATACTCCAGGAAGTGGAAGGCCAATAATGGGCACTGCAACTGCTACAACATTAATCCTTGGTTCACTTATGCGAAGGTATATATCAGATACATAAGGCTCCCAGTTTTGGCTTACTCCCTTGTACCAGTCCATGTCTGATAAATTTTCACCGAGAGTTTCTTTGAAGCTTCCGGCTCCTGTATGTACAGTGCCGTAAATATCCACAAGGCGCATTGAATCAATGTAGCCATACTGCCTGGGAATATATTCCGCATATTTTATTGCCTGATCCCATTTGCCTTCTTTGACATATTCAACCACCTTCGGCCTTGATGCAAGGGATTCAGCAAGAAGCACAATAGCGCTCAGTCTTTCATGTATTAGACTTTGGATAAGCTGAGCCCTTGCATATCTTTTTGTATAAATATCTGCAGTTGTGTCCCTGTACATGGTTATTGAGGAAAATATTACAACTGAAATGACAGGCAGAATTATCATCAATGAAAACAGCAATCTGTAAAGCAGGCTCTTTCTGCCTGAGGCGTAAAGTCTCTTTTCAAAAAATGCAAAAATATTCATTATATGTATAATATTTGTAACATTTTTAACATTATTTATAATATTTTCTTTAATTTATTTCATAATGTCAAATATTGTTGTACATTTCTATTTTACATTTCATAAATACTAAGTAATAGCGTTCTTCAATTTTAAACCGTGGTGCCAAATATCCGAAGCTATTTCTGCATCCATGATAGAATTTCTACAGTATTAATAATTTATGATAATTTTATTTAATAATTAAAAATATATTTATAAATATATTTATTAATATTTTTTAAAAATATGCCGATATACTGATATATTAAATACAAACCCAGGATTTTTAGGTGTGATATGTCCCGAAAAAGCTGTATTAAACAGATTTTTTAGCGCTGATGAAAATAAAACTTTTTTCCGGATTAAGCATTTATAAAAAAATGGTAATTATTTTTACCATTATAATTACCCTGTCTGCAATATCTACTGTGCTGATAAACAGGTTTCTTTTTCTTGAAAGCTATGTGCGTCTTGAAGAAAACCAGATACTGGAAGAATCAGAAGGCATTAAAGAATTAATAAACAGAAATCTTGAAAACCTTGACAGCACATGCATTGACTGGGCCCACTGGGATGACAGTTATAATTTTGTTTCTGGTTTGAACCAGGATTTTATTGACATAAATTTTGCCGATGCTGCTGACACCCTTTATACGCTTGACATAAACATAATGGCCTTTACCGACAAAGAGGGGAACATAATATACAGCAATTATTTTAACTCCAGCTATGATATGCAGCAGGATATTCCTGAAGAGATTAAAATACTTGCAAAAAAGTG
>JACVJB010000126.1 GCA_015711775.1 Actinomycetota bacterium
AATAATGCAGGAACTTCCATTATTGGTAATGCAGAGGCGCTCTCAGTGGATGCATGGGACAAAGTAATGGACATTAATAACAAAGCCACATTTCTTGTATCGCAGGCTGTTGGCAAAGTTATGATTAAAAATAAATATGGAAAAGTTATAAACATAGCGTCAATTGCGGGTAAAATAGCAATGGAAAAACACGCTGCATATTGCGCAAGCAAGGGCGCTGTCATCGTTTTTACCAGGGTGCTTGCGCTTGAATGGGCAAAATACGGGATTACAGCAAACACTATTTCACCTGGCATAACACTGACAGAGCTGGGCCAGAAAATATGGGGTGGGCCTGAAGGAGACAAGATGAGAAAATTAATTCCTGCCGGTAGATTTAATTACCCTGAAGAAATCGCAGCATGCGCACTTTTTCTTGCAAGCGATGCAGCAAATATGATAAACGGTCTGGACCTGATAATAGATGGAGGTTTTACTATTAAATGAGTTTAACAATGAATTATCTGATTGGTATAGATATAGGCACAACATCTGCAAGAACAATAATAGTTGATGAGAACGGTTTGCCTGTAGCTTCAAGCACAATGGAATACCCGCTCATCACAGAAAAGCCCGGATGGTCTGAACAAAATCCGGAAGATTGGTGGAATGCTGTTGTATTTACAATAAAAGATGTACTGAAAAAATCAAATATCAGTCCTTCCGGCATTTCTTGCATTGGGCTTACAGGACAGATGCATGGAAGCGTGTTTCTTGACAAACTTGGAAAAGTTATCAGACCCGCAATACTCTGGAACGACCAGAGAACTTTTAAACAATGCGATAAAATATATGATATTTTCGGTTATAAAGAATTCATAAAATTATCCTATAACAAAGCTCTGCCGGGTTTCACAGCCACAAAAATTCTGTGGCTTGCAGAAAATGAGCCTGAAAACTATAAAAAACTTCATAAGATTCTTCTTCCAAAAGATTATATAAGATACAAGTTATCACAAAGTTTTGCAACTGAAGTCTCCGATGCGTCAGGAACAATTTTAATGGATATACCTCGAAGGACCTGGTCAAACACAATACTTGAGGGTCTGCAAATAGATAAAAATATTCTTCCGGATTTATATGAATCCACTGATATAACTTCAAAAGTAAGTAAAGAAGCTGCAATGCTGACCGGTCTTATGCAGGGGACGCCGATTGCAGGCGGAGGGAGTGATAATACTACTGGAGCAGTCGGGTCCGGAATAATTAAAGACGGTTTAATATCTGACTCAATCGGAACCAGTGGGGTAGTTTTTGCATCCAGCGACAGGCCCGCATATGATTCTGAGGGTAGGACGCATTGCTGGTGCCATTCAGTTCCAGGCAAATGGCTGCTGGTTGCTGCCACTCTTTCAGCCGCCGGATCCCTTAAGTGGTATGCTGATGTATTTGGGCCTTCAGAAAATGCAAAACTTAAAAACCAGGGTTTAAGCAAATATCAGCAATTAGATAAACAGGCTGAAAAAATTTCTGCAGGTTCTGAAGGGCTTATGTTTTTGCCATATCTTACTGGCGAAAGATATCTTTCCGGAATAAACTCACGGTTTGGGGAC
Source organism: Actinomycetota bacterium (assembly GCA_015711775.1). GTDB lineage: Bacteria > Actinomycetota > Humimicrobiia > Humimicrobiales > Humimicrobiaceae > VGAZ01. The sequence goes on from JACVJB010000126.1 coordinate 1,593, forward strand.
CCTTATGCAAGAGGCGTGTTTTTCGGAATATCTTATGTGCATAATCAAAATCATTTTGTACGGGCAATTATGGAAGGTGTCGCATACAGCCAGCTTGACTGTCTTTTAATACTGGAAGAACAGAACATTTCATCTGAAGAAATAATCGTATTTGGTGGCGGTGCAAAAAGCAGCGTATGGAAACAGATAATTGCTGATATTATGAATAAGAAAATTCTTACTCTAAATATTGAAGAAGGCCCGTCTTATGGGGCTGCACTTATTGCCGGAGTTGGCTCTTCAATCTTTACTGATATGGATGAGGCAGTGAAAAAAGCCATAAAAGTTATAAGCCGTACCAGCCCAATTAAAGAAAACCTGGAAAAATACCGCAACTTTTATAAATTGCACAGATCACTTTATGAAGATTTAAAAGCCCGTTTCAAAGAGCTTGCAGAGCTTTAATTTTAAAATCCCCTAAGTGGTATTATATGAATAATCAGGAAAAGCAGCTGGTTTATTTTAACTGGTTTTAAATTTCCTTATAACCTTTAAGATTAAGTTCTTTAAAAAAGTGACATGCTGCAAAAGCTCCGTCAATTCCTGGAACCTGCTCCAGCGGAGGTATTACTTGTTCACATATTTCCTTTTTATACTGACAACGCGGATTCAGCACACATCCCTCAGGAGGATATTCCGGACTGGGTATATTACCGCTTAATAATATATCCCTTTCGCTTCCCGCTTTATACTTTGGAATTGCTGCAATAAGAGCTTCCGTGTAAGGATGCTTTGGATTTTTATATATTTCATCCGCTTTTGCTATCTCCATTACTTTTCCAAGATAAAGCACAACTATTCTGTCACTAATATAACGCACAACTCCCAAGTCATGAGCAATAAATAGGTACGAAAGGTTAAAGTCTTCCTGCAAATCCTGTAATAAGTTTAGTGTCTGTGCCTGGACAGATACGTCAAGGGCAGACACAGGTTCATCGCATATTACAAGATCAGGATTTAAGATTAGAGCACGCGCAATACCAATTCTCTGTCTCTGACCGCCGGAAAACTGATGAGGATATTTTGTAACATCATCTGCCGAAAGCCCCACTTTGCGAAGAAGTTCCTTTGCTGTATTAAGCCTTTCCTGTCTGCTTCCTATATTATGTATTACCATTGGCTCAGTGACAATTTCAGCAACTTTCATTTTTGAATCCAAAGATGAGTAAGGGTCCTGGAATATCATTTGAAACCTTTTTCTTATGCTTTGAATTTGGTTTTTTGGCACTTTTTGAAGATCTATTATTTTGCCATCTACATTGAACTCTATAATGCCTTCTGTTGCATCCAGCAGCCTTACTATGCAGCGGCCTATAGTAGTTTTGCCTGAACCGCTCTCGCCAACAAGGCCCACAGTTTCTCCCTTTTTTATAAAGAAATCTACACCATTTATAGCTTTGGTATAATTATAAATCTTCTGGAAAAAACCCTTCCTGTTCGGAAAATACTTTTTAAGGCCTTTCACATCTAAAATTTTTTCGCCAGTAGTCTCTTTAATCTTAACCCTCCTTGTTTTAAGAATATTTCCAACAATTAACATAATGCCCATCTATATCATAAACACCTGGAACTTTTTTCCTGCATATATCCATGGATACGTCGCATCTGGGTTCAAAAACACAACCTTCAGGCAACAGATAGGGGTTGGGAACAGTTCCGCGTATAGATACTACTCTGCCTTCCTTTCCAATCTCTGGTCTTGAATGAAATAGAGCTTTTGTATAAGGGTGCAGAGGATTTTCAAAAAGTACAGCAGTTTTAGCCTTTTCCACTACACGGCCGACATACATAACTATTACCTCATCTGCAATTTCTCCTATTACGCCAAGGTCGTGAGTAATAAAAATAATGGACATGCCATACATTTTTTTCAGGTCTTTTAGAAGCATTAATATCTGTGCCTCTATTGTAACATCAAGAGCTGTAGTGGGTTCGTCAGCTATTAAAATTGCAGGATTGCATGACAATGCCATTGCAATCATAACACGTTGCCTCATTCCGCCGCTAAGTTGAAAAGGGTATTGGTCTATTCTTTCTTCAGGATTAGATATATTTACATGTTTCAGCGAGTCAATAGCAATTTTTCTTGCCTGCTCTTTATCAACTTTCTGATGCAAAAGGACTGCTTCCATAATCTGATTGCCGATTGTATAGACAGGATTTAATGACATCATTGGTTCCTGAAATATCATTGTAATTTCATTGCCTCGTATATATCTGATTTCTTTGCTGTATGGGCTCAGTTTTGCAATATCTAAAGGACTGCCTCCATTAGCATAGTAGTATATATTTCCACCGGCAATGCGTCCTTCCGGCTGTGGATGAAGAAGCATCAGTGACAGAGCGGTAACAGTTTTTCCACAACCGCTTTCGCCAACAATTCCAAGAGATTTGCCTTTATTAAGACTGAAACTGACACCATCAACAGCTCTTACTATGCCTTGCTCAATATAAAAATATATTTTTAAGTCTCTTACATCTAATATTAGCTTATTATCACTCACTTAATTAATCCTTTCAAAAACAATTTGAAACATATTTCTATTATTTAGAATAAGGGTCTGAAGCATCTCTTATGGCATCCCCTAAGAAGTTAAAGCAAAGTACTGAAACTACAATAAACCCTGTCGGAATTATCAGCCAGGGATAATGCGATAAGGTAGGCACTTCCCTGAGTTTGGTTAAAAGAACCCCCCAGCTTGTCATCGGAGGCTTTATACCAAGACCCAGAAAACTCAATGCAGTTTCACCTATTATCATCAGAGGTATGCTTAGAGTGGCAATTACTATGATATGGCTTGCAACATTCGGAATCAGATGTTTGAAAATAATTCGCTTAGAATTTGCGCCGGCAACCTCAGCGGCAAGAACATAGTCTGCTCTTCTAATAGCCAGGACTTTACCTCTCAATTCTCTGGCAAGCCCTGTCCAGCCAATAAAACCAAGTATTATAACTATGCCAATATATACGTAGGAAGACGGCCATTTAGGAGGAAGGACGGCGGCAAGCGCAAGCCA
>JACVJB010000127.1 GCA_015711775.1 Actinomycetota bacterium
AATTGCAACGGCAGTATTTATAATCTTGCCAATATCCGTGCAGCTTCCGTAAGAAAGGCATGGAGGCACCCCAAGCGTGGAGCACAGTCCTGAAAGATTGCTGCCTGCTTTTTTACCGGCATCAAGGTTCATAAGATCCGCATTCTGCATTGCGCTTGAACAGCAGCCGGCTCCAATAACTAAAATATCTTTCTTTATCAGCTCTTCAGCAAGACCTACAATATGCCTACCTGACTGAAATTCTCTTACAGTTGTGCATCCGACCAAAGCTGCTATTCCTTTTACTGATCCGGCAGCAATGGCGTCAACAAGAGGTTTTACTGAACCGCCAAGAGCTCCGACAACGCTTTCAGTTGTAAAACCTGCAATAGCACTGTGCTGCACGGATGGCAGATTAATTTCTCCCCGGTTTCCGAATGATTCAATTGCTCTTTCAATTATTTTTTCTGCAATTTCAACTGCTTTGTCAGGCTCAAATTCAAGCCTTTCAACTCCAGGCTGCCTGATTACCTTATCTGTGGATATCAGCTTGGTATGGTATTTTGGGGCAAACTGCTCAGTTATGGTGGGCATTACACAATTGTAGTCAAAAGCAAGCACATCCACTGCACCAGTTGCGAGAATAAGCTCCTGCTGTATCCAGTTTCCAATCTGCCCGTAAAAAATATCTTTATATTCTGAAGCAATATTGAAAATCTGCTGCCCTTCACAAAGGGAACCATATATCTTCAGGCCGTTTTGTGCTCCCGCCTTTTTTGCCTTTTCCTGCCATTTTTTATCCCTTGCTGTTTCAAGCACTTTTACTGCCAGCAGCGGCTGGTGGCCATGCATGATAATATTTACTGCATCAGGGTCAATAATGCCAATATTTACAGGACCTTCAACTGGTTTTGCCGTGCCGGTTAGTATTTCCTGCATTGTGGTTATTCCAAAAAGACCTGCGTATTCATTGGCAATTCCAAGCCTTAAACAATGAAGAAGCAGGTCTACTACATCGCTGTTTACATTTGTCATGGCTTTTGAAAGAGCTGTTGCGGCTTCTGAGTTTGGACCACCCGGGACAATATCAAGTTTCTGCCACACTTCAAGCCTTTTTTTAGGGGCAAGCTCTTTTACTAGTTCAAGCGGAGTGTAGTCATTGCTGTTAATCTGGTCTATAAAAAATGACCCGAATTTTTTTGCAGTTTCTCTTATATCGCCATTTGTTTCAATATTAAACTTTGATGCGATGTCTTTTAATTTTTCAGGATCTTTTATTTCATAATCAGCATTCCCGTTTCCGACTGCCTCAAGTGTCCTTGCTACATTTCTTGCATGATATACGTTGGCAACTGTACCCTGCGCGCATTTAAGCAAAAGATTTCTTGCCACCATTAAATCCGCTGATGCTCCACAAACGCCTCTGCTTGCCTTCCTGGTTATCTGGCAGGGTCCGTCTGTGCAAAGCGTACAGCATATACCCATAGCTCCAAATGAACATTGCGGCTGCTGGTTTGCAAACCTTTCATATATTGTCTCCATGCCGTCTCTTTTAGCTACATCATGCATATAGCCTGACAATTCATCAAATGTTGTTTTCCCCTGATCGGTACATTTCATACTTTGCGCTCCTTTTTTAGTAAACTTTCATGTTTTTTCAAAAACCGGTTTTAAGAAATATTCATAATGATATAATTTATGTATCTTTAAGTCAACAATATTTTTAATTCATTTTTCCATTATTTATTTTATAATGACTTTAGTTAAATATCTTTATAATTACAAAATTAATGGAGGAGTCTGAAAATGAGCCTTGAATACATTTTATTAAAAGAAAATCTTTTTAAGGAGCTTGAAATTTTTTTTGAATATGATGAAAAAAGAATAAGTCACGCAAAAAAAGTTACCGCATATGCAGAAGATTTAATGCGGAGGGAAAATGCGAACCCGGATATTGTATTGCCTGCTGCAGTGCTTCATGATGTCGGTATAAAGATTTCTGAAGAAAAATATGGCTCTGATGCTGCCCGCTATCAGGAAAAGGAAGGTCCGCCTGTTGCTGCAAAGATACTTTCAAAATTAAATTTTAAACAGGAAAATATTAACGAGATATGTGAAATTATTGCTCATCACCATACTCCGGGAATTATAAATACTATTAATTTTAAAGTGCTGTATGATGCTGACTGGCTGGTAAACTTAAAGGACGAAATTAAAACAAAAGACAGAAAAAAGCTTAAAAAACTGGTATGCAATATTTTCCTGACCGCATCAGGGGAAAAAACCGCTGAAAAAATATACCTGCGTGAAAAATAAATGTTTAGTTATGTTGCTGCCGGTATAGTGGAACTTGATGCTCTTAATAATATATACCTGAAAATTAATACAGACTCATATTATACTGCAAAGGCATTTGCAAAGCTGTCCTCAAGCAAGCTGCTTGAGCGCACTATAATAGGGCTCTGATCATAATATTTTAGCATGCGCGTAAACTGTTCTCTTGTATTATCCGGAAAAATCCCGGTAAGTATTTTTACCTTGAGAAGTTTTGCAGTTGAGAAATAACTATCCGGATTTTTCTGCAAAATTCTTAATTTCCAGCAGTCATTCTGAACAAGATAAGTATAATAAACATCTGATCCTATGTAGAATGAATCATGGGGTTCAAGTATTGAAAAAATTCCTGAACTGCTGTTCTCGATAATTTTTCTTGCAAGAAGCATACCTGCGGCGTTGCCGCCGATTTTACCGGAGCCAATCATTTTTCTTTTACTTCAATTAAATCCCTTATGCTGAAATTTTCAGATATAAGGCTCGTAAGTTTTTTGTCCGAACCCATTAATCTTTCGCATATATCAATGACATTTTGGCGTCCTGAAGTTTCAGCGTTAAGCCTTGCATGCAGAAAAAACCTGTCCAGGAATCAAGTTTTTCTATTTGAAGTTCTGGCTGGGGTTTAAGTACCGGTTTATGCTGTGCAAACCTTATATATAAACGTCTCTTCTATCTGCAATTGCCTGTCTTGCTAAAGCTTCCGCAAACAGAATGTACTGCTTTATATCTGAAACCTGCCACACAACATTGTCGCCGAGCCTTATACTGTCAAGAACACTATCAAGCCCTGGTATGCCGCTGTTTATTTTTTCAAATGCAGCCATATTTAATCCCCGTCACTTTTTTAAAAATCAGTCCTTCAACACCCATTTTTCAACATACTTTTCCAGTATGTCGCCTTCTTTTAAAAACCTGGATGTTTGGCTGAAACGCATAAATGAGGGGTCAAAGAAATTTCCTGAAAACCTTCCAGCCTGGGGTTTTAAAAGATAAAGATTTTCCCTTGCCCTTGTTGATGCAACATAAAGGAGTCTTCTTTCCTCCTCTATTTCCTCTGAAGAATTTAAGGAGTATGAGCTGGGAATATAACCATCTATGAGAAAAATTATAAAAACGGTGTGCCACTCAAGCCCTTTTGCCGAATGAATCGTTGAAAGAATCAACTTTTCATCTTCGCTGTCTTCAGATGTTACTTTGAACTGGCTTTCATTTACAGGTTCAAGAGTAATATCAGATAAAAAACTTTCAATATCGCTGTATCTTGAAGCAATATTTTCCAGTGATGCAAGATCATCCAGCCGCCTGTTAAAATCATCGTATTTTTCTTTTAAAAGTGGGGTATAAAAATCAATGACGCTTTTCAGCTTTTCGGAAAAACTTATGTTTTCATCAGGCCGGCCCGCATACTTTAAGACTTCCTGAAGGTTTCTCAAGGAAGAGAAGTACTTTTTCCTTTCATGCAACACGTCTTTAAGAAAATCAAGACCCTTTCCCTCTTCAACTATTTTTATAGTTATTTCCCCTGCAGTTTTTGGGCCAATTCCTTCAAGAAGCAGCAGCGCCCTTGTCCAGCTAACTGAATCCATAGGATTATATGACACTTTTAAAAATGACAGGACATCCTTTATGTGGGCTGCTTCAGAAAATTTGATCCCCCCGTATATAACGTAAGGTATATTATGGGTATTAAGCTCTATTTCAAGATCCATAGATTGCCACGAACTCCTGAAAAGCACCGCCATATCCTGAAGCTGGACACCTTCCTCGCGAAGCTCAAGCACCCTCTGGATTATAAATTTTGACTGGTAGTTTTCATTTTCAGTCTCTATAAATACAGGTTTGCTCTCCCCCTCTTTCTTAGTGTAAAGGTTTTTATCATATTTTTCTTTTGCAAAATGTATTACACGGTTTGTAAAATCCAGTATTGGCTGTGTGCTTCTGTAGTTTTGCTCAAGCTTTATTACTGCTGCATCCGGAAATGCTTGGGGAAAATCCATAATATTTTTAAAATTTGCCCCCCTGAAGGAGTATATGCTTTGCGAGTCGTCTCCCACCACCATTATATTTTTATGCTCCGATGCCAGCAGGTATGCTATTTTTGCCTGAAGTTTATTTGTATCCTGAAATTCATCAATCATTATGTATTTATAGAATGATGAGACTTTTTTTCTTATATCTTCATTTCCGGAAAGTATTTTTTCCAAAAAAACCAGAAGGTCATCATAATCAAGTATTGATTTTGATATTTTGTAATTGCTGTAGGCAGCCTTTATCTTTTCAATAACTTCCACGTGTTCAAGAAAGTGCGG
>JACVJB010000128.1 GCA_015711775.1 Actinomycetota bacterium
GCATTGTTTTTTACCAGTGTATTGAAAGCGCTTATTATTTCAACCTGGCCGTCTTTTTCTGCAGTTTCTGAAATGCTTTCGGTTGTTTCTTCCTGGCCAGTTTTGCTTTTTTCTTCACTTTTACCAGAATCAATTGTTTCAGACTGACTTTCTGTTACTATTTCTTCTGAAATTTTATCTCTGAGATTCTGCAGGCAACCGCTTAAAATAATTGGCATTATAAGAATTATAAGTAGTGCCCGATAGAAAATCCTTTTTATATTAAAAACTCCCATACTGCCCTGCCTTCTTTTTCTTTAATACTAATGCTTGAGACAATGCTTCTGGATTTAAGTCCGAGCCAGAAATGTGAAGCAGCAATGCCTATGTCAAGATCAGGATACGGCCATCCGATGGAGCCCTGCTCTTTTCTCCTCCCAATTTCAACAATATACCCAGCCTTATTATAGTCTACGGCACTTTCATTCTGTTTTCCAATCTGCGAAACTTTAAAATACCAGTACTGCCTGTTTCTTGCAGAAGGAGCCCTTGCAGCAAGCTCAAGCCCATATTTTATATTTTCCGGAAAATCTTTAAGTGAGCCCTCAGCCAGGCTTTCTTCAATGCTTTTTCTTTTTAGGCTGTAAAGTTTCTTTGTAACCATATTTAAAAAGCCTCCGTCCTGACTATTATAGCCAAGCGCTATAAGGCAAAGTATTTTCTTAGACGAATTGTTGCTTTCTGTCTTTTGCTGTTCCGCTTGCTTAAAAACCGGGCTGCAGCTGGAAATAATGCTTTCAGCCTGGTTTTTCCTGAAAGCGCCTATCCAGCAGGTTGATATTCCAATGCTCTGGCAATAAAGCACAAATAATTCACCCGCAAATCCAGCTTTTGTGTGCTCTATGACACTGTCTTTTGAAATAACTGCTGCAAAAGCCGAGGTTGCATTTATCAGAAATACTGTTTTTTTATTATCCTCCGGGCTCAATAATATATTTGCATCGTATTCAAACGGCAGAACAATTGGAATGCTTTTTACAAACTTTTCCAGTTTCTGCCTGTCGTTTTGGCTGATTTCCTGATTTTCGAAACTCCTTGTGGATTTCCGATAGTATATTGCACTTTCAAGATTTTTTATAGTTTCCTGCAAGTTTTATTCCTCCTTATTATTTTTTTTATTTAGTTACTGATATGTTTTTATCTACCTCAATTTTGTCGCCATAATAAGTGTATGTATAGTAATGGTAGTTAAACAGGACTTTATCATTTCTTTCAAATCCGGTATAAATGTAAATATTTTTTAAATTGTCAAATGTCGTAGAGCCGGAATTTCCATCATTGTCATCATAAATCGTGTCAAAGGGCACCCATCCAAAGTCATCAAATAACACTTCCGACCAGTTATGCCCCAGCCTTATTTTATCAGGCGCAGCATCAGTCGTGTAGCCCTCTACAGTCCTTGCCGCAATTTCTTTTGCCCTGCACAGGGCAACAAATAAATCAGAATATTCCGTACAGTCTCCCCCACCTCTCAAAAGAGCAGAAACAGCGCCCGCGCTGGAAGGATTATACCCGGAATACTCCAAATTGTTTAAAACAAAATTATATATTTCCCCTACAAGAGCAACCTGTTCCGGATTTTTAAAAGATTCTGCAACTGCAGTAATCGCTTCATCATCCTTTTCTATAAAATTTTCACTTTTAAGATATTTATGTATCTCTTTGCTGCTTTCATCAACAACTAAGCCTGTTTCTTTTGCAATGCCAAGGCCGTACTCATAAATAATCATATCTGTTTTAATATCAATTAAAAAATACTTTTTTGGGTTATTTATAATAAATTTTGCATAATAATTGTCCCCGGAATAAAACAACTGCGGCTCTAATGGGAAAAAATTGTAACTTTTTATGTTCTGCCTGTGCAGGTAGTCTTTTGGAATGGATGATATAAACTCAATTTTACTTGTATTTCCAGGCACTTTTATTTCATAGGAAATATTAAAAATTATTTCTCTGTATTCTCCGGTTATCAGGCTACTACTTAAACTGTCCTGGCCTATATTATCCAGATAACCGGTAACGCTTTCGCCAGTTTCTGGAGAATTTTTACTCTTTTCCAGGTAATCTTTTTGCTTGTCTTTAACTGTTGCGTCATCATTTTTAACTTCAATTAAAGAACTGTCGTAATCTTCCGGCGTTGTTTCAATTACAGCATTTTTAAAGAACCTTGAGGGAAAAGAAATCGTGCATCCTGCTGGCAGTAATAGGAATACTAAAAGAAAGCCTACAGATAGCAATAATGCTGTGTATTTTAGCCTGTTTTTCATATCTTTATTACAGATTATTTATTAAAAAAGCTATTATATTAAACAGAGATTTAAGGACAATTAAGGCACATAGTTAAAATTTTTCCTGCTGAATTAATTATACAACTAATAAAGACATTTTTATAATTACACTGGTGTTCAATTTATGTTAATATATACACCTGTTTTTAAAAATTTATTTTCCTGGAGAATATTATGGATCCAAGAATAGAAAAACTTGCAGATGTGCTGGTAAATTATTCATGCAAGGTTAAAAAAAATGAAAAGGTGATGGTGGAGTGTTACGGCGCCTCGCCCTACCCTCTTATTAAAGCTGTTATAAAAGAAGTATATAAAGCTGGGGGATTACCTTTTTATACTCTCAAAGAAACTGCTATATCAAGAGAGATTATAAAGAACTGCACTGACGAACAGCTTAATTTTATGGCAGATATTGATCTTGGCGAAATGAAGGGTATGGATGCATATATTGGAATAAGGGCATATGACAATATAAATGAACTTTCAGATTTGCCCATGGAGAAAATATCGCAATACCTTAAAGGTTATTCTGAGATAGTAGCTGACTGGCGTGTTGAAAATACAAAATGGGTGGTATTAAGATACCCCAACAACAGTATGGCGCAGCTTGCAAATACAAGCCTTGAGTGCTTTGAGGACTTTTATTTTAATGTCTGCAATCTTGATTACGGCAAAATGTCAGAAGCAATGGATAATCTTGTCCGGCTTATGGAAAAAACTGATACGGTAAAGATAATAGGGCCGGAAACTGACCTTGTATTTTCAATAAAAGGAATACCTGTAATCAAATGTGACGGGGAAAACAACATTCCTGACGGCGAGGTTTTCACTGCGCCTGTCAGGGAATCGGTAAATGGAGTTATATCGTTTAATATCCCGCAGGTTGAGCACGGAGTTACATATGAGAATATAAAATATGTATTTGAGAACGGAAAAATAGTTGAAGCTGCCTCAACAAGCGAAACTGAAAAATTAAACAGCTTCCTTGACACTGATGAAGGTTCAAGATATACGGGAGAATTTGCAATTGGCGTTAATCCATATATTACAAAGCCGATGAAAGATGCCCTTTTTGATGAAAAAATTGCCGGAAGTTTTCATCTGACTCCGGGCAAATGCTATGACGAAGCAAGTAATGGCAATAAATCTGCAATTCACTGGGATATGATTTGCGTGCAAACTCCTGAATATGGCGGAGGGGAAATATATTTTGATAATGTCCTTGTAAGAAAAGACGGCCTGTTTGTGATTCCTGAACTTGAGTGCTTAAATCCTGAAAATTTAAAATAATAATCTATTTCATCTCAACTATCCTGTTTGCAGCATCAAGATCTGTAACAAGAATATTTATAAGTCCGCCCTTTAAAGCAGCCCTCAATATAGCCGCTTTATTTACTCCAATGGCAATCCCTATTGAATTCTTTACTGATTTCATAAGCTCTACAGGAAAAATATTAGTGGTTCGCTCACTGATTTCATTTGGAACAAAATTACCTTCGCTGTCAACAAAAATATAATTTACGTCCCCTACTACACCAAGCCCTGATAAATAATCAATATCTTCCTGGTTTATCTGTCCTGATTTAAAAAGGGTGCTTTCCCTGCTTAAATCACCCATGCAAAGAAGCGCAATTTCAACTCTTTTGGCAAGTTTAAAAATTTCTTTGGCTGCGCTGTCCCTTAATATAGTATCTTTGATTTCTTTAGTATCAAATGAAGCCGGTATATTTGCAACATAACTGCTTCCGTGGAATTTTTCGGCAAGAAGCCTTGCAATATTATTGGAATGCCCGTCATCAAAATATTTGCCATAGCCTCCTATAAGGGGAACCACCTTAACGCTGCGGTTTTGCTTTACATCAATTAAATGCGCTATTGTTTCAAGCGTTGTTCCCCATCCTACGCCAATAAAAGTATTTTCACTCAGGATTTTCTGTAAAAAATACTCAAGATGCTCAGACAATTCTTTTATTGTATCCCTTGGATTATTTTGTGAATGAACTATTATACATTCTTTTAAATTATACTGCTTTTTAAAATCAGTCTCTAGTTTTTCGTATCTTTCAGTGGAATAATTTAAAGGATACTTTATTTTAAACTCAATGAGCCCATTTCTTCTTGCTTTAGATATATACCTTGAAACAGCAACGCGTGTTATATCCAGTTTGGAAGCTATTTCAGACTGGGTCATATCATGAATATAATAATATTCCAGTATTTTAAATATTATATTTTTCTTATCCAATATTATCCTGCTTGTTAAAAACAAAGATTATCTT